>DASCPR010000254.1:0-5086 GCA_036012625.1 Prochlorococcaceae cyanobacterium Fu_MAG_50 | reverse complement strand
GCAGATAAAACACTGTTCCTCCCTGGCTGGTGCGGATGGGGACCAATGCGTTCAGCTCATTCCAGCGGATCCTCCAGCCCCTTCTCAGGCCCCAGGCGCACCAGAGTGGATAGCCGACGCTGAGGTCTGCCTCTGAGGTGCGCACCTGCTCACTCATCGCTGAAACAAGACCGAGCAGGCCCACCAGCAGCGCCAGAGAAAGCTGCAGGCGCAGAGATGCTGGTGCCAGGGCCGGCAGGGGCAGCACCAGGGCGAGATAGAGGCTCAGCAGGGTGAAGCGGATCAGGGGCGAGATCGCAAAGATCTCAGGCTGGTCATCCTTCCGCTCATCATCCTTCAGTTGACCCTCTTTCTGGTGGGTGTTTGGGGCTTCATTCATCTGAGCCCGCCTCAGCGATCCTCAGGGGATCCGGGAAGGGGTTCAATGATCGGACTGGGAGGTTGCTCGCCGTTGAACAGTTCGTTCTCGCGGCCTTTCCAGTACTCGCCCAAGCGCATCAGATCCTCATGGGCATCCTTGATGCTGGCCAGGTATTCATCCCAGGTCATCTCTGATTTCGCCTCTTTCAACTTGACCAGGCGGAGCAGGTGAAGCATCCATGGTTTGGAAATTTCTCCACGATCCTCAAGATACCGAGCCAGGTCAGCGGCACTGGGATTAGGCGATGGGTCGTTCATGGGTCAAATGCCTGGTCGCCGATCTGAAGGCTAAGGAACCATGGGGGCTATTGGCATCGGCATTGCTCTCCTGACGAAGGGATCCCCATCGCCAGATAGCAGGGACGCAGGCGCGGCCTTCCTGCTCATCTATTCAGCGCTTTTCAAGGAGGGCCTGCCAGGAAAGGAGCATTAAAAGATCAGGCGGCAGCTTGATGATCTTGCCCGAATTGTCGTCCTGGAAAATCGCTGGTAGTGCCTGGCTCTTGACCAAGCTGCTTTTTGACCAAGGTGTTCTTGATCCTCGTGAGCACAAAGGATTGAACCGCAACCGGATGAACATGCTCAATCCGGTTGCGGTTCAGATGAAGGGTCCTTGGCCCCTTCATTTGAACGCAGTTGCTGGACGGCTCTGGGCAAATACCTGAAAATGTAGGGATATACGCACCTTTTGTTCTGTGACCAAAATTGATCCTGATTTTCTGATCAGCCGGCAATTCTCAAGGCATACGAAGGCGGCTCTGAACCTTGATGAGGATAGTATCCTCACCTATTACATCGACGATTCTGAAGGTGTTTATACTTTGGCAGACGGCCGCAAGATCACAACGGTTCCTCATTCCGTAGAAGAGGTGATCTTTATTGAGGAATTATTTGATGATCTGGACCCATTGATCGCCATCGACTTCAAACGTGTAGATAATAACGCTGCATCTGATATTGATATTTACTCGGTTGTTAAAGTCAGTGACTGGGATAGGGACGTTCTTGGCGAGGTTGCTGATCAAGGGCAGCAGCGTCGTGCAGGTGCCTATTGGGACGTGATGTGGCGGGATACCAATGGCAAGGACAAGCAGAAGCAGAGTGATCTGTATTCGATTGTGCATGAAGTTGGCCATGCTTTGGGCTTATCTCACCCGAAGGAAAGGCCCTGGAGCAAGAAGTGGAATTCCTGGAACACTGTGATGTCTTATAACCGGGGCCCCAAGGGGTACAACACGAGTTATTCAGAGGCTGACTTGCTAGCACTGCAAAGGATCTGGGGTGAAGGTGATTCAACTCAACCCCAGCAGCCTTCTGTGAATGAAGAGAATGAACAGCCCTCAGAAAATGAAGAGAATGAACAGCCCACTCAACCGATTGAGGATGGAAAGCCAACTGGGGAAAATGATCAACCGCTGGAGCCTGTGGAGAGTGATGATTTGCCGAATGTTAAGGAATGGTTTGGAACAAAGAAGGCTGACTGGATCGTGGCAAGTAAATTTGATGATGACGTCTTTGCTGGTCGTGGTGATGATGTGGTCCTAGGCCGTTCAGGAGATGACGTTCTGATGGGTGAGTTTGGTGATGACGTGCTAAAAGGTGGCAAGGGGGATGACATTATTGATGGAGGGCAAGGCTTCAATTTTGCGAAAGGTGGCAAAGGAAAGGATCTGTTTGTTCTAGATATTGACGGTTATGTCGATGTTCATGATTTCAAAATCAATGCTGATGAGTGTTGGGTGATTAAGGGTAGTAACACCTACTGGAAATGGGATTGGGAATGGCAAGGTAGGCGCACCATCCTTTACGACATGAGAACAGGCGATGTGTTCGCTGATTTCAAAGGCCGACATGATTTGGACCAGGCCAATCTGTTTGGATGATCGATTCCATGCATCTGGACTTGGGCAGCCTCGCTTCAGATCCTTATGCGCTTTATTGCTAATGGTTACCCCGCCAACTCATTCACTCCGGCAGGGCCCAGGGATTCAGACCTAGATCGGCACCGACGCGATGGGCACAGGCATAGCCGCTGAAGGCCACGGCATTCAGCCCCTGGCCGGGGAAGCAGGAATCGCCAACGCAATAGAGGCCTTTAAGGCCTGTGCGATTGAATTTCATCGGCAGTAAGCCTGGCAAACGCATTGCCGGGACTGGTCCATAACTGCCTTGGAAACGGCCGAGAAAGCGGCGGTGGCTGCGGGGGGTGCCCACCTCCCGGTGGTAGATCCCGCCACTCAGGCCAGGAATGATCGCTTCGAGTCTGTGGATCAGGCGATCAGCATCGGCTTGCTTTTTGTTCAGATACTCCTCGGGGGAGAGTTGCTCCCATGACTGAAGAGAAGACGGGGTGAAGGCGTGCACGATATGGCGCCCTTCAGGCGCCAGGGATGGATCCAGAAGGGTGGGGATAGAAAGGAAGGCCACACCCTGCTCTGAATTGATCTCCTGCCACTGCTCCAGCAGCAGATGGTGGCAATGCATCGTGGCTGGAATGAGCTCGGCTTTCACACCCAGATGCAGGGAGAGAAAGGAGGCAGATGGCACGTAGCGTCGGCGCCAGACCTCCTCTTGGGCTGGGGTGTGTTCGGCATCCACCAATGCCTGGCTGCCCTGGGTGCCGCTGAAGGTGTCCCAGCGGGTGGCGTTGGAGATCACGCGTCTGCAGTGAATTGACTCACCATTGGCAAGCTGCACACCAACGGCCTGGCGGTCCTCGATCAGAACCTTCGTGACCTGAGCTCTGTAGCGTATTTCTCCGCCATGGGCCTCAAGCCCCTTGACAAGTTTGCGGGCAATGATGCCAACACCACCGCGGGGGTAGTTGATGCCGCCGGCATGGCGATCTGAGAAGACCATGCCGGCATTGATCATCGGTGTGCCGTCTGCAGGCATCACCGACCAGCAGAAGCATTCCATGTCGATGAACTGCAGCAGCTGTGGATTGCGGATATGCCGCCTGGCGACTTCGCCAACATTCACCGGCAACCAGCGGGCAAGCCCCAGGCAGGCCAGGGGTGATCTGAAGAACACTTTGGCGAGATAGGCCGGATCCTCGAGTGAGAGCAGAGGCAATGCGTCGAGGCATCTGAACACCTGCCAACAGGTGTCGTAGAAGCGTTTAATCCCAACGGCTTCATCGGGGAAGAGGGCGGTGAGGTCAGCAATGAAGCGGTCGTAGTTGCGGGCAACCGCCAGCTGCAGCCCCCCCGGTAGATGGTATTCCAGTTGAACCGGATCGGGAATGGTCTCGCAGTGCTGGCCCACATCCTTGAGGGCGCGGGTGAGCAGGTTGGTGAACCCTTTTTGTCCGAACCCGAAAATCATCGAGGCGCCCACATCGAAGGTGTAGCCCTTGCGTGCAAAGGAACCACTGCTGCCCCCAGGGATCTGCTGCCCTTCCAGCACCAGCACCCTGGCGCCCTTGGCCGCCAGCTGACTGGCTGTGACCAACCCACCAATTCCCGATCCGATCACCACCGCATCCCAGTGCCTGCCGTTTTCTCTTGCTGGGCTGAGGGGGTTCATTGATGGGATTCAATCCTTCGACGCTAGGCGTTGATCCTGCCTTTAAGGGCCATGGACGCTTGTGTGCGCCGCTGAAGAGCCAGCAGTTTTGCAATCTGCCCTGCGGGGATCCTGCTGATTGCAGTACTCCGGCAAGGGGGAGCAGGGAAGATACGACAGGAAAGTTGCAGCAGGCTGTGGTCTGAGTCGAAAAACGATCTGACTAGCCTTAGCCGCAAAGCACTAAAAACAGTCAGTCCAGCCTTTGCTTTCGGGACTGAGGTGACAGTTGGGGATGGAGCTGATATGGGATGTGTTCAGTGTCTTCTCCTGAATCCTTTGCCCCCCTTTGACTCTTTATGGCTTGATCTGATCAATCAGAGGACATTTGAGTCCTACTTCAGCCCTGGGCGGTTGTCGTTATGATTATTGCTATGGCAGTACGCACGCTTGCATTGATGATGAGACCTTAGGGATATCACATTAAAATCTAAATCTTGTGCCAATCCTAAGGCCAAGGTTGTTGAGCTGATCGTACTTTGCTTGTGTTTGTATAGGGCTGCGTCTCGTTAACTTCCCTATCTTGAACTGTCCAGACCCTTGATATATTCCCTCGGCAAAAAGATCAAACTGTTTGGAGAGATTGTAGCTGATGCCAAGCTTTGCTTGGTAACCAAGGACAGATCCACTGCCATTGCTTTGCTCCAGAGCATAGTCAAAGCCAGAAGAATCAAAAGCTGCCCAGTGAACGTTTGTATAGCCAATCCCACCACCAATATATGGCTTTGCTTTTGACTCACAGGGGAAGTCGTAATACAGGCTGATGAAGACACTGTCTTGGCTTGTCCTGCTTGAATTGATCTTATTGTTCAGCTCCGGTGTAACAGTTTCTTGGATCAATCTTGAGTTGACATCTCTCAATGATTGATTGTTGTGAATATAAGTAAGCTCTGTTCGAATGTCGCCAAAGTCATAACCAAGACCCACTTCTCCAGAGAAGCCTGTATTGAACTGAGCTGTTGTATTGATCTTGTAATCCACGCCTACAAAGGATGTGACGGGCCCATGGCCTGAAACCTTCTGAAGCCAGTTGGTGCCTAGGCCTAGGGTTCCGTAAAATCCTTTGCTTAATGCTGGTTTCTCGGCAGTGGCCTTTGGG
>DASCPR010000253.1:0-8510 GCA_036012625.1 Prochlorococcaceae cyanobacterium Fu_MAG_50 | reverse complement strand
ATCTGCACGTGAACGTCTCCGCCAGCTGGACAGCGAAGAGGTTGAGTTTCAGATTCGTCTGATTCGTGGGGCAGCAGAAGCACGTCAGTTGCGATCAACGACGACCGAGTCAGCTGCTGTGGATGTTGAATCTGCTGATCAACACAGAAAGCCATCGACGCAAGCTGGTGCGGGTCAGGAGGCAGCGCTGAGAATCAGCCAGCGTTTGATGGACCTCGCCATTCGTGACCCCAAGGGCCAGGTGGAGTGGTTAGGGATGGATCTGGGAGCGGATGGCGAAAGCTTTGCGTTTGGCCCTGTGGGGCTTTCTCTTTACGGGGGGGCGATCGGGATTGCTTGCCTGTTGGACTGCTTACAAAAGCAGCATGGACCCATTGACGACTTTCGGGATCTTCAGACAGCAATCCTGCAGCCCTTGCATCAGCTTGCTGACCAGGCTTTTGCAGATAATCGCTTGCGATGGTGGCGAGATCAACCGCTTGGGTTGAGTGGTTGTGGCGGCATTCTGCTGGGTCTCGAACAGCTTGGGCAAGGAGCCTTGATTGACGCGCTATTGGATGCGGCATTACCTCGATTGATCGATGCCGATCAGCAGCTCGACATGATCGGGGGCTGCGCTGGAGTGATTGGCCCCTTGCTGCGTTCGGGTCGTGCAAGCGCGCAACAGTTGGCGATTGTCGCGGGAGATCATTTACTGGCACAGCAGACAGACGCTGGCTGCTGGCGTGCAACGCCCCGCCAGCCGGGGTTGCTGGGCTTCTCCCATGGCACCGCTGGTTATGCCGCCGCCTTGGCTCGTTTGTACACAGCTACAGGGGAAGAGCGTTTCCGCGTAGCGGCTGTTGCTGCTCTGGAGTACGAGCGCTCACTTTTCAGCCAAGACAATGGCAACTGGCCTGACATGCGCAACCCGAACCAAAACATCGATTCGCCAACCTTCATGTCGACGTGGTGTCATGGTGCACCTGGTATTGGGCTTGGTCGTGCCTGCCTTTGGGGAACGGAGCTCTGGGATGAGACATGTGTCAAGGAAATGGCGATTGCATTAAAGACAACAGCATCGGTCAGCTCCCATGCAGCCGATCATCTCTGCTGCGGCAGCCTGGGGTTGATGGTGTTGCTGCAATCCCTCGCGTCAGGACCTTGGCCAATAGATGGCGCGTTGAAGTCTCGCTGTATTGAGATTGCCGATGACTATCGCCTCCAGGCCTTGCTGCGTTGCCAAGGCGACACGGTAGATCTTCGCTGCTTTGGCACTCGTGAGGGGACGTTACTCCTGCCTGGCTTCTTTACAGGGTTGAGCGGAATGGGATTGGCTCTGATGGATGATCAAGCAACCGAGATTGTGGTTAGACGTTTGATCAGTGGCGGACTCTTTCCTGATCAATGACTGGCCAGCATCCTCTGAATGTATCCGTTGCTTTTGAGCTCGTTCCAGACACCGGAAACGGCAGATTCGCCCCTTTCTAGCACAACGATTTTATCGGCCTGCTGAATGGTAGCTAATCGGTGAGCGATGCTGATGCGGGTAATCCCTAGCTCATCAATCGTCTGGGTAATTTGTTGCTGGGAACGATTATCAAGAGCACTGGTGGCCTCATCCATGATCAGCACTTTCGGTTGTGTGATCAACGCCCTGGCAATAGCGATGCGCTGCACTTGCCCTCCAGAGATATTGCCTCCGGATTCACTCAACAATGTTTCCAGTTGCATGGGCATGGCACGCACTTCATCGTCAATGGCCGCAGCCTCAAGTGCTTGCCAGATCTCTTCTTCACTGCGCTGCACACCACCGCAGATCACATCGTAAATGGAGCCAGCATTCAGACGTGCCGTTTGCATCACTACGCCGAGTTGTCGGCGGTAGGAACGGATAGCGAGCTGTTGAAGGGGGATACCATCAACGAGAATTTCACCTCCCTGGGGAGTGGTGAAACCAAGTAACATGCGCACAAGTGTGGTTTTACCACAGCCGCTTGGTCCTGTAATCGCGGTGTGCTGTCCTGCGTGAATATGGAAAGAAAGATTCTGAAAAAGAGGTTCTGATCCCCCTGGGAATTCATAGGTGATGTGTTGCAGGCGGAAGTCACCTTGGAGGCTATGACGGAGGGCATCTGCTTGATACCCCCGCTCCACATCTGCATACATCACGGGTTCAGCCCGTTGCCAAAGGACAGCCGCACGACCTGCAACATTGGCGATCATATTAACCGCACCGGTCACGGAACCATTGAAGCTACTGAAGGCTGCATTGAATGAGATGAATGCAACCACAGTCTGGTTAATGTCGACCTGGCTATCGCTTGTCAATAGACGGTAGGCAACAACGGCAAAAAGAAACAAAGAGGCCAGCGGCGTGGCCAGTGTTCCGTATTGTTCCAGCGCATCGGTGTAGATGTTGCTGCGGAGCTGCAAGAGTGCATAGCGATTGATCTCCCGTAACCATCGCAGCAATAGAAAGGGCTCCGCGCCGGCACTGCGGATTTGAGGCATCCCCATCACTGCCTGCAAGGAGAAGTTTGTGATTTCGGCACCACTTTCCAGGAGTGGCATTTGCAGCTTGATTGAGCGCCAGGTGATGATCAACAGGCAAACAACAGCGACGGCTGTAAATACAGTGGCCCAAAGAGCTAACTGACTATCGTAAATAAACATCAACACGAAATAACTTAAAGCAAACAAGCTGGAGAGGAGGGTGGTAACAACTCCGCTACCAAGAAGTTGACGAAGTTGACTGATTGAATTCACCCTGGAGGCAAGATCACCAGTGGTGTAGCGACTTATAAAACTCATCGGCAATCGCATCAGTCGGTCCCAGACCGCCGATTGCAGGCGAAGGTCAGCAACGCTTTCCAGGCGGAGCATCATCAGGTTCTGCAGAAACGTTGTCGCCACAGAGCCGATCACGATCAACAGCACAACGATTAATCCATGCAGCAACAGTCTCTGATCGTTTTGGGGCAGGATGCGACTCACCAGCATATTTGTGAGAATCGGAATTGAGAGGTTGAACAACATCACCACTGCGGAGGTGATCACAAGAGCCAATAACGCTGAAAGCTCGGTGCTGAAAGCAAAGCGAATCACCGATAGTGGTCCATCAACCTTTGGAGGAAGGGACAGATAAATTTCGAAGGCATCCGGATTGAGTTGCGCACAGCGAGCTGCAGGCCAATGCTTTTGTTGATGGGCGCTATAGAGCCAGTTCCGACCCCTGTGACGATAGAGCGCAAGGGGTTCATTCTCCTGATGAGAAAAAACAATTAAGAGTGGGTATTCTCCATGTTGAAAATCATGAGGTGCTTCGATTCTGCGATGTTGAATATCATTATGATCGAGCAACTGTTGAATCGTTTCAGTGGCTGCTAGTTCAAGCTTTTGCGACTTGCGACCTAGCCTGGCCATACAGAACCCAATGAGCCTTAATTCTGCATGTTGGCTGTTGTCTGGTGGAGTTGTGAATAATAAACGCCGTTCGAGATCACTGGCGGCGATGAGAGCATTGCGGGCAATATTCATGCCAGTTCCTCTTGTTGCGCTTGATTCGCACGTTCAGATTGCACAAGAGATTGAAAGGCTCCACCCTGGGTCAATAGCTCCTCTGGTTCCCCACGTTCGATCACGGCCCCGTTCTTCATCACCAAGACTTGATCACTTCGCAGAGCGGCATCAAGTCTATGAGCTACATTAACAACAGTGATACCGCGCTGTTTGAGCGCATTCAGGACTTTGGATTGAGTCGCATTATCGAGAGCACTTGTGGCTTCATCCAACAATAGGATCCTGGGATTTCGCAAAAGGGCACGACAGAGTTCAAGCCTTTGACGTTCTCCGCCACTTAAGTCACTGCCGTTATCGTGTAGTTCACGTTGAAAAGCCTGAGGGTGGGCGGTGATTGTGTTGAGAATCTGAGCATCCTCGGCGGCCCTCTCTAGATCCTTGAGGCTATAGCCTGGTCGCCACAATGTAATGTTGTCGTGCACACTGGCATTGAAAACAAAGACCTGCTGAGGTACATAGGCGATGCTATGTCGCATCACTGCATCTCCGTGATCGATCCAACTCTGGCCATCAAACATGATCTCTCCGCCTGAGGCTTGGTAAAGGCCTGCAAGGATTCTGATCAGAGTTGTTTTGCCTGAACCACTGGCACCAACGATTGCCAACTGTGAACCAGCTGGAATCTTTAGATCCAGCTGGTTGATGAATGGTTCTGAGATTGTGTCAAAGCCAAAGCTAAGGTGCCTCAGTTCAACAGAGCCTGTTAAGGCTTTGGGTTCTGAATCTAAACGGGGGTCGCCTTCTTGCTCTGCAAGGTCGAAACTACGCACCAAAGGGTCGTTGTCATTGTTGCGTAAATCTTCGAGTCGCCCTAAATCTCCGATCAGGCGTTGAATGACCGAGTTGAGCTGAGGCAATGCGGAAATCGGCGCTGTAAGTTGTGCTTGCAGAAATTGAAAAGCCACCAAAGTGCCAAGGGAAATCTTACCAGCAATGATCAATAAGCCACCGGTGGTGATGATCAAGGCATTAAGCAGGAAAGTACTCCCACTAGCAGTAATTGTTGCCACTGCCATCTGCGAGCCAAGCAGCTGATTCTGAATAACAACGTTTCCAAAACTACCTTGCCATTGACTGAGGAAATCGAATTCAAGTCCGGATGCTTTCAGCGTCTCAATATTGTTGATACCTTGCAGACCTTTACCTTGCGCTTTACCTTCTTCAATGGCAAGTTTTCGATTGGCATCATAACGCTGCTCTGTGAGCCACCAATTAAGCAGTAGGTTGGCAGCCATCACAACCAAGACTAAAAGAGCAAGCCAAGCTGACACCAAAAGAGCAAAGAGCAAAACCAGTAGACCTATCCATAAACTGACCAAAAACCGCACTAAGCGTGAGATAACTACTTGTGTTGTTTCCATGCCAAGCAACATGCGAGCAGCGATCTCACCTTGGAAACGTGCTTGATAAAAACCAAACGTGACTTGAAATAACTTGCGAAATAGATCAGCTGTTAATTTCTTGGATAACAATAGTTCCATGCGCCTCAGCAGGACAAACTGGACACTCAAGAGCGCCAGCCAACCGAGGATGGAAAGTAAAAGCAGCCATATGATCGGGATTCCGAAGTAAAGACGTTGGTTTTGCAGAAAACCATCGATGAAAGTTGAGGTGAATCCAGCAACGAGAAGAGTGAGCACAGCTTGGCCGCTGGCAATGATGACCAGTTGGAGCAGTGCAAGTTTGTAGGGCTTTAAAGTGGAAGGCAGACTCAGCAGAGGAGAACGCTCGCGGCCTCCGGGTTGAAAGTCAGGACCAGGTTCAAATTCGAGCACGATGCCGGTGAAGTTGTCTAGGAACTCCTCTATCGAGACCCTTACCCGGCCTTGAGCTGGATCACTCAAGTAGGCATATGCTCCTTCAAAACCTTCTACAACTACAAAATGATTGAAACCCCAGAACACAATGCAAGGGAACTGACCCTGCTCCTTGAGCTGCTCGCCTGAACATCGATAGGCCCGGGACTGGAGGCCATACCCCCTTGCAGCTTGTAGCAATTGCTTAGCATTAGAACCATCTCGATTAACCCCACAAGCCACGCGTAGTTCACTGAGTTCTACGACTTTGCCAAAATAGGTAAGGATTGTTGCTAACGCCGCAGCGCCACATTCTGCTGCTTCATATTGCAACCGAGTACGAGCCTTGATGCGCCGACGTTGGAGACTTTTATTCATTATTTTTGCTTATTTTGATTTTGCGATGGCTGCGGTGGAGGAGTGAGTCCAAAGAAACTGCGAATTGTTGGAAGTACAAGGGAAATTGGGGCCACACGCCGAGTGGTGATCTCGACACTTAAGCGATCACCAGGAGTAGGGGGAAATGGCAGATTTGACCTTGAACTCCAGCGATAACCGCCACTATTCAGTGATCTAGATGATCCAGAGCGTTCGAGGGCGAGCACAGCCAATGTTGGTGATGGTTCTTTGTCGATAATTGTCTGTGCCATGGAGCTAACGCCGACTCTTGCTTCAACTTCGCTCAGGCCACTTGGTAGCTTGCCCATAGAGATGACCGTGCCTCGAATACCTCCCACTTCAGAGCGCTTGTAGCCAGATGGTGTGGCCAATGCTTTCATTCCTGGGAAAACCTGGGCCATTTCATTACTGCTTAAAAACACCGGCACCATCACAGGCTGTTCGAGGGGTTCATTGCTTAACTGCATAACAACATCACCACTCTTAATACTTTCGCCATTATTGGGATACAGGTTGGAGAGGTAGACATTACGACTGGCGAAAATAAGTTGATTATTGATCAACTTTGCCGTCTCTGTGCGCAGCTTTTGATAACTACTATTCAGAGTACTTGAGATTTCAATCAATTGATTATTATTTGAGTATATTTGTGAGCGAATATTATCGACCTGAGCCTGCTCCTGCAACACACTTTGCTTACTAACAAACCCTTTCGCTTCCAACTTGCGCATATTAACCAAATAGGAGAGCCGACTAACCAGCTCACTCTTGTGAATCTGCTGTGTTGCATTAATGTTTTCGCTTTTCTCCGAAGTTTCTCTAATGGTACGTTCCAGCTCATCAATTGAGCTGCTCAGGCTCTCAAGCTCTGCAGGGGATTTAACCCAGATCAGCAGGGTGCCTTTAGCTACTTCTAGGCCTCTAAAAGTCTCATCGAGTTTTTGAGCATAGATTTCTGCGCTGGTTTGAGATGAACCTCCAGGGTTCTGCTGCATCTGACTCATTCGATAAATTAATTTTGCCAGCTCCGCCACTTCTCGATCACTAAATTGATCAGGGCTTACTATGAATTCTCGAGCTTGGATATGCCATGCTTCTCTGGTCTTATTAAACATGTAGATCGCAGTGCCATCTGTACCACTAATGCTGCTATTGATTGTACTAACTGGTAACAATACTCCCGTACCCTCTACGCTCACTGGAATCCTTGCCAAAGTGGCCCATAAACCTCCTGCAATTGCGATAAGAGCACCAAGCCCCAGGGTTGCCCGCAACGGAGGAGAGAGAAGCGTGATCGGCCCATTTCTGTCGCCAACGCGATGGCGTTTTTTGAGGGAGCGCTGGGTGAATAACTGATTCATGGCTTGGATATTTGCCTCAAATTCGTAAGACGCTCGCTAACAGATTCGCTTGTATCCATAGGCCATACGGCGGAATATCGATAGAGGTCTGCAATGGCATTGTTGTAATTCAATACAGCCTCTGCGACTTGTTGGGAGGCCGTAGAAAGCTGTTGAATTGTTTGCACAACGCTCGTGATATCACCGACTCCAACTGAAAAGCGTGCGCGGGATGCCTCCTGTGCAAGTTCGGCACTTTTATATGCCTGATGAGCACTTTCAATCGCAACAAGAGAGGTTTCCATTTGCCCGTAACTAGATTGAACTTGACGTACAACTTCAAGCTCTGTAGTTGCTGCACTTGCTTTTAGTTGACGGCTTTGAGCAAATGATGCCTGTGCACTCGCGGCGTTAATGCCACCGTCAAAGATTGACCAGTTGAATCCAATCCCCGCAGCAGCATCCCATGTTCGCGATCTGCCATAGTCGTGACCAGGATCTTGATTCACAGGTACCATTTGGTAGCCATTTGTAAATTGCAGGCTTCCAGTTCCGACTAACTGCACGACAGGTAAGTAATTACGGAGTGAGCTGATCCCAGTCCACTTCGCTGATTCAGCTGCCGCTAGACTCGCCAATATCTCCTCACGCTGCAGAAGAGCAGCTTTAATAGTTTGTGAAAGAGATTTCTCCCAGCTGCCTTGGGGTTCAGCAGACTCAATTGGAATAGCCAGCCTTCCTGGAGGAAGAGCCAATAATTCGGCCAAACTGGCTGTTGCATCGATATAATTTTTAGTATACAAGATAAGTGTACTTAGTTGGGAAAAAAGTTGTGATCGCGTCTGCTCAACATCAAGTACTGTGACCATGCCGATGCTTTTCCGTGCTTCTAGAGTATCGAGTTGCTGTCTATTGATTGCATAAATCTGCTTGAAGCTTTTGATAAGTTCCTGGTTGCTTTGAACCTGAAAATAACTTTTCTGCAAGTTGAGAATCAGGTTTCGAGCGCTTACACTAAATAAAAGCTTTTGTTGCTTTAATGACTCTGATGCGGAGTTGATATTGGGTTGACGTGTTGGGTCGATAAAGTTCCAACTCGCTATCGCGCCAGGCCTGAAGACAAAAGTTTGCGACTTTGTTCCTAATCTCTGCATCTGCTGAGGCGTTGTGCTGCTGCTTTGAGTTGCTGTTGCTGTTGAGCTACTACTGCCGTTTTGAGTTGCTGTTGAGCTACTGCTCCCGTTTTGAGTTGCTGTTGCTGTTGAGCTACTGCTGCCGTTTTGAGTTGCTGTTGAGCTACTGCTTGTAATTTGTTGTGTGTAGACATATTGGTCTTGAATGAACGTGCTCCAGTTATATCCAACAAAGGGTGTCCCATTGTTGAGGGCTAACGTTGGATACCATTTGCGTTTAG
>DASCPR010000252.1:0-15407 GCA_036012625.1 Prochlorococcaceae cyanobacterium Fu_MAG_50 | reverse complement strand
AATTGCATTCCAATGGGAAAACATACTCCTGTAGCAATTTTCATGGCTGCTACAGCCATGCTTGCAACGAATGCTATTCAACCAAATCTAAGCCAGGCAGCAGAAGCTGGTGCTGGTGAGATGGGAGGCACTCAGGAATGGAGCACTGAGCAATCAATCGATGCAGAAAGCACTCTTGATGATGCCGCCAAACAGCAGGAAGTAGAATTGGAAGAGGATGAGGTTTGTATCCCTATTGGAGAAGGCGAAAATTGCTGGTGATCAAATCCTGTAATTAGGTTGATTGTCTTTCCGAATATACAAGAAGTTTGATATTAATATCAGGCTGATAATCACCTGATTTTTAATTTGATCAACTGATTCTCTTTTTTGAACTATAAAAAAGGCGCCCAGATCAACTGGGCGCATAGAGCAATGAATTCGAGTAACCCTGCTTCAGTTCTGATCAGAACCTGAAGGTGGTTTTGACCAGACCACCGAAGACGCCGAAGGAGTCAGCACCTTTCCCGCCCGTTGCAAAGCTATCGCCAGTTTGCTGGCCGAATGGTCGACTTAGCCAGAACACCGCTGGTGTTACAGCAATGTTGTCTGTGACCTGGAACTGGTACCACCACTCCATGGAGATGTTGCCATCGTTTGGAGTTCCACCACCCTTTTGCTCTGTAACCCATTGGAGCTCGCCGATGGCATAGCCCATTTTGTTGCCTTGCAGGAATACATCATCCCAGGTAAGGCCAACCATCCAGCTTTGAGTTTGATTTCTCAAGCCATCTGGGGCCTCGTCACCAAGGTTGATGCTGGTGAGTTCCCATCGCCCGGTGATCCCAGGGATCCAGCCTGCATCTTCAGGGCTCCAGAATGCACTGAGTGCAAACGCATTGGCATCAGTATTAGGGTAATCCTCGATTCTTCTGCCACCATCTTCGGTGCCGACGCCCATTGGCCCGCCTCGCTGTATATAGGCATATCCCGCGGCAAGTTGCCATTGACGGGTGCCATAGGCGATTTGTCCAAGAAACTTACCTTTGGACGCATCTGTCATGATTCCACCTTCATTGGGATCCCCCTGATGACCCTTTGAAACGTAGTTAGCAGTAAGGCCAAGCTTTGCTTCTCTTGGATTGCCGTAGCGGTTGCCAACCCAGGTCAAACCAGCACCACTACCGGTTGATGCCCCATACACCCCACCATATCCACCAAGTTTGAAGGTTTTGAGGATTTGATGATAGTTAGTTGGCCGATGTGAAAGCATATAGTAGTTCTCAACTCGAGGGCCAACATAGACCATAAAGTCCTTGTTGACTGGGAACTGGTACCAGAGCTTGTTCAGCGTTACGGTATTTTTCGAGTTGAATGCAACAGAAAGTTGCTGTCCACTACCACCGTAGCCGTTTGAATTAAAGGGGCTATTGGGGCCGAAGTTACCACTGCGCAGACGAGCGTAAAGAAGGTCTTTGCCCGTGAAACTTGTTTGAAGTTCGTTTGTCCACCTGTAGGAGAATGTCATGGCGTCGCTGCCTTTGTATTCACCTGTCGCAGGGTCGCGAAGATTGCTGCCGTTGTAGCCCTTGTCGAAGGCATAGGCCGTGCCACCCATCACAAAGTCAACTTTGCTTCTCAACTTGGTGGTGGTTGAGAACTGAGTGGCTTCGAGTTCGCCGACACGAGCTTCGAGTCCATCCACACGGCCGCCGACGATTGCCAGCTCACGCTCGAACTCCTTGATCAGGCGACGCAGCTCATCGGTGACCTCAGAGATGCGGTCGAGGCATGCATTCAGAAGAGCAGCAGCTTCGTAACGGGTCATGGCCCGGTTCCCGCCGAAGCTGCCGTTGGGATAACCGGCAACGCATCCGTAGCGCTCGATCAGGTTGCTCAGAGCTTGATACGCCCAGTCAGTGGGGTAGACATCTGAGAATTGGCTGATGCTGGTGACCTGCTCACTGGAGTCTGCGTAATTCGAGACAGTGTCAATGTTTAGGTCTGCGGCGTTGGCCGCCACAGGCGCCAAAAGCCCCAGAGCGGCAGGTGCAACCAGCAGTTGCTGGAAGATTTTCATTGGATCCTCACACGAAATTGCCCATAATGGGCCGACTCATTCTATATGTATCCGCTAGATAGTCCAAGTTGTTTCTCTATGGGTCCAATCCAATTTTAAGCGGCATCCAAGGTCTCCTCAGTTTGTACTTATGGACTAATCACACCAGTAGTTTTTAGGCAGATGAGCTTGCTTCCTAAAATAAAATCTAAGGAATTATCTCTTGAATTGTACCGCCATTATTCTAATGATGCCTTTCGAGATCAAAACTTCAAATTGCTTTTTTGAGCCTTCTGAGAACAGTAATTAGTATAATTTTGGGCCCTTACCGTAGTGATCATCGGCTTTCTGTCGATGGACCGATCTCAGTAAACCGTCGATGCAGTGAGGCTATTGCCACATTCGATGCCATGGAAGGTTTGACTCTCAACACAAACGCTCAGCACTTAAAGACGTAGGTAGAATGGTTTAGATGCTCGTGACTGGAACCCTGGCAGCTGCAGTGTTTATTGAGCAGTTTCTTGAAACTGCAATAGAATTTAGCCCTGCATGCCAATGACACATCCCGGTCAGCCCTAAAGGTTGCCCATGTTACATTTCGATGTGTCCAATGTCACAGCATGCTGCTGACTTTTGCTTGCGGGCGGCTGTGAGCAAAAGCTAAAACAAGTGCGTATCTCCACTCCCATGGCTTTCACAATCTACTTCGCCACCACCACTGGCAAAACCGAGGACATAGCAGAACGTCTCAAGGATCTTCTTGATGGTTCAGAGATTCAAGACGTTGATTCTATTGATTCAGCATCTGAACTTTCTTCCGCTGCTGCACTTGTCTGTTGCATTCCAACCTGGAACACAGGTGCTGATTCAGGACGTTCAGGCACTGCCTGGGACACCTTTATAGAGGAGATACCTTCACTCGACCTATCAGGAAAGCCAGTGGCAATCCTGGGTCTTGGTGATTCATCTTCCTATTCAGATTATTTCGCAGATGCGATGGAAGAGCTTTATTCTGCCTTCAAGAAATCTGGCGCCAAGATGATCGGAGCAGTTCCGATTGATGGCTACACCTTCAACTCTTCCAAAAGTGTTGTAGATGGCAAATTCTGTGGCCTGCCGATCGACGAAGACTCCGAGCCTGACCTCTCTGATGAGCGCCTCCAGGCCTGGGCATCACAAATCAGCCAGGAAGCCTGATTTCACTGGCCAAGTCCCCTTCTTCTCTTGGGGACACCAACAACATCTCTGATACCGCGAGGAAGTGATATCCGTATCACTTCCTCGTTTTTTTGTGCGCTTAATCAGACAAACTTTGCTGCAATGGCGAAATCGCACCTCCGCCCGTAGCATTTGAGGCTTGCGCGACGATCAAGTCCCCTTTCCCTCTCAACAGCCTTTGTGCAATTGAGAATCGCTTGCAAAAAGCTCGGGTTGTCCTTTAGGTTGAGACCACTTCTCAATTAGACCCTTGCGCTTGCGATGAGTTTCCGCTTTCTCCCCGACGATCCAGCTCCTGCCGTGCGGATGCCTCCCGGTCAGTCGATCCTGATTGACCCCGCAGCCCGTTCAGGTGGAGCCTGCCTTGAAGTTCTTGAAGGTGTCGCTCGGGTCTATTGCCCCTGTGAAGAAACAGAAGGCATGACCCTTGCTTTTTTGCAGCCTGGTGACCAGCTTCGTACAGATCGCCTCTGTAGCGAAGGTGTCTGCGTAGAAGCTCTGACCCAGCTTTGTTTCCGTAGCGACGCAGAAGTGGCAGAAGGCCACGGGTTTGATGCTGTAAATGAGTGGACATTACAGTTATTACGCATTCGCCATCTCGGTAATGCAGAGCAACGCTTGCAGGCCTTGTTTGCTTTATTGGTTAATCGCCTCGGTCGCCGTTGCGGTGATTGGTGCGATCTTCCCTTTCGTCTTACCCATGAGCGAATTGGTGAATTAATAGGGTCTACACGAGTGACTTCAACGCGTCTTATCTCTCGGCTTCGCTCTGCTGATCTTTTGTCTGTGCCTTCAGGAGAATCAACACTCAGACTTGCGCCTTCGCTGATTGAATCTGCACCACTCGCGGCCTGAAGTTAGATGATTTTGCCAACTAAATTCTTGATTTCAGATAGTCTGGTGGCGAGTCTTTGTCGGGAAGCATCACGCATTCGCTCCAGGTGTCATGTCTTTTCTGACTCGAATACTAGATGTCTTGATGCTCGCTTGTCTGTAAGGTTGTTTGCTGAGTTCAAGGCGTTAAAGGAGCGTCAGGAAGTGATCAAAAAAGTCGCACAGCTACTTAAAAATGATGGTGGCTATGAAGAGCTTTCGATAGACTTTCTAATCGAAATCTGCAGTCGCCCTCTGCGATTTAGTCGCAGGCTTCAGGTAAATTGAATGGTCAATCTTATTCCATGTTTTTGTTTCATTATTGAGGCTTAGTAATTCATTGCCTGAAGGGATTTTTCAATTTTCGCTTCTAACTGAATCAACGTTTATTGGATTACCCCTTTTTAAATGAATTACCCCAGCTCTGACGGCATGTTTTTCTCCTCACTTAGCTCACCATCGATGATCAGCATAGGCGCCGGCTGGTTCTGAGCAAAACGTACGCGTCCCAGTAAGTGGGCAAATTGATGTTCTGACTTGATTTGGTTGTCAATTGTTGGGTCTAGAAAAACAGTTGTTCGAACGTCAGAAGATCGTTCTGCCATAGAATAAAGTTGATGTAGAGACGTTGTTACATCGGCTTCCATCTGGAAGGAAGCCGCCATAAGTTCTTCTGGTGAGTTCCAGTTTTGTCTGGGAGCAGGCAGATCATGGAGCTTTGCCGTTTGCCCTCTGGCAATCAGATAATCAGCGAATTTACTTGCATGTTCTTGCTCTGAGCGTGATTCATCACTGAAAAATGATGAAAATCCCCTTAGTTCACGTTCCGAACACCAGATTGCCATTGCGAAGTAGGCAGCAGCGGCACGTCGCTCAAGATTGAGGTGTTGTTGAAGTGCCTCAACCAGGTCCGCTTCCATGGCTTGGGCCATGGCTCTTCCGGCGGGTCCGGCTTTTATCTCAATACCTGCTGTGGACTGGGATGTGTTCATGGTTGAGCGGATTAAGGGCAACGGCACAAACCGCAACAGAAGACTGTTAAGACTTGCTCATGTGATAAATGATACCTTGGCTGACCCGTTGCTGTGTTGTGCTATTTCGACTTGCTAGAGTGAGAATCAATTTCAATAGCTTTAAGCCCTTTTTGTCGCCATGGCACGTCAAGACGACTGCGGCCAATTCAATAGCCTGATTGGTTCTGGGCGTGAGCGTTTTAAGCAAACGAAAAAGAAGAGTTGCAAAAAGCAGAAGTGTTCAAAATGGAAAGGAGGTAAGTGCCACTGCGGCAAAAACTAGCGGCCCTTCATGGTCTATTTTCAATCGCTCTTGCAGTTCATCTCATTGACATCAACAGTGAATTGATGCTTCCAGTTTTGACGTGAACATTCCTACTGGCTAGCTCTTTGCTGATCTACATCATCGATAGCTTCCGCCTAGATAGTGCCCTGCGTCCACAGCGCCTGAGCATCGTATATCTGCGATCGTCATAAACCCCTTGACTTGGAGGTTACTTGTGTTGTTTGACGACCTCAGAAGCTCTGATGAACCGCATAACAAAGCTTCAATTCAATATTGCTTGCAAGCTATTTCTGATTATCAAAAATCTAGCTCTTTGGCAGCGACCCTCTTGGTGATGCTGCTCTGCAATTGATGTTTTTATCTCATTTATTAGACATTTGGCTGGCATTTAATCTTTGCTTCGCTGAACTCTTCAGCCATTGTTCATTCAGAGGGGTTTGCCAAAGAGGCTATTCGCGCAACCAGGCCGCTGCTTTGATCGCTTTCGTGGCGTTGTCACAAGCTTGCACAGCCAAGCTCACATCCTTTTCGCGTACGGTCTTGGTTTTATGGATTGATTTTGCTGCATGAATGATCTGCTGTGATTCGGGTCTTCTAGCTATGGGCCTGAATCAGTGATCAATCCTCGCTTTACGTCAAGAGGTTGAAATTATAATTATTGAATCAGTCGCTGCATCGCCGCCCTTGCTCGAGCCGCTCGTGTTTGTGGCTCGTCGTCCATGGAATGCATGGAGCTAGAGAGGGATGAGAGCATGCAGCAGCACACATGTCAGTAATTTGCTCTTCTGGGCCATTCCCCCTGTCGTGGCCTGTCAGCGGAGTGGTTGTGCCAGCTCACCGGTTGCGAAGCTTGTTCTATTCGTACCTTTCAGGGTAGCCAATGATTGGACTGGATCTTGCATCCGCCACAGCTTTTAAAAGCAATGTGAAGAGTTCTGGTATGTCTGAGGCCAAAAGAATACCTTAGTAGGGCCTCGCAAACAATGTGTGCAGACCTATGGAAACCCGTCAGTCACTTATGACTGGTGGGCTGGAAACTCAGGAACAGCCTCGCGTTCAGGTAAATTCCTGGCCGCTCACTTGGCACATGCCGGGCTGATGTTCTTCTGGGCAGGGGCTTTCACCCTCTGGGAACTTTCTCGCTACGACCCTTCACAGCCCATGGGTCACCAGGCATTGATCCTTCTCCCTCATCTCGCCACACTCGGAATTGGCGTCGGTGACGGTGGTGTGATCGTTGACACCAGCAACTACATCGAGTTCTCGGCATTTCACCTGATTGCTTCAGCCGTTGTCGCCTCTGGCGGCATGCTGCATAGCGTCCTTCTTCCAGGCGACCTTGGCCAAGCCCAAGGCCGTGCCAAGAAGTTTGACTTTGATTGGAAGGATCCCAAGAAACTGACTTTCATCCTTGGTCACCACTTGATGTTCCTTGGCTTGGGGAACGTCTGGTTCGTTGAGTATGCCAAATATCATGGCATCTGGGATACCTCGATTGGCGCTGTGCGTTCAGTTCAGGCCAACGTTGATTTCGGAATGGTCTGGAACTATCAGGGTACCTTCCTGAACATCAGCAGCCTTGAAGATGTCATGGGTGGCCATGTCTTCCTTGCATTCTTAATGCTCGGCGGCGGCATCTTCCACATCGTTACAGGTCCATTCGGCACTTATGACAAGGCTAAAGGATCAGAATTGCTTTCCGGTGAAGCTATTCTTTCCTATTCACTGGCTGGTGTCTCTTACATGGGCTTCGTCGCAGCTTTCTGGTGTGCTGTGAATACAACTGTTTATCCAGTTGAATTCTACGGAGAAACACTGAAGCTCAGCTTCGACTTCTCTCCCTATTTCAGTGACACCGTCAGCCTTGCAGACAATGGTCACACAGCTCGCGCATGGCTGTCCAACGCTCATCTTTATCTGGGCTTCTTCTACCTGCAGGGTCACCTCTGGCATGCACTCCGTGCCATGGGCTTCGACTTCAAGCGTATTGAGAAGGCTCTGAATAACATGGATAGCGCTAAAATCAGCGTCTGAATCCGATGAGCTTGTCCTGAATCAATACGCTTGATTTAAGGCAAAAACATCAAGATTGTCCCCTAGCATCTAGGGGATTTTTTTTGTCGTTTTTTAACTTGGCAAGAATTCTGTCTTCCTTTATCAGGTTTGGCTGCATAGATATAGATGAGTTGCCGGAAGCTGCTTTTTGATTGGATTGGATCGGATAGGTGGATCACTGATTTTTTTGGCATCGATCTGGTGGGCCATCAACCAAGAGGATCTGGTCTCCATTGCTCTGTTTCTCCTCACCGAGCTGTTTTGCCAATCGATTGGCAGCCAACAAGACGACTCGGCAACTTTGCTGAAATGTGTATCTCACTGCCTTTTGAAATTGTCAAAGGCAGCACACATACCAAATGTACTGGCTAAAGATGTTGCTGACTTCTTACTTTTTGGGGTGATCAATGATTGCACGGGCTCGCACATTCGCCACAGTCGCTAAAAGCAATGTGAAGACCTTTCGATAAATAAGAGCACACTTGAATACCTTTAATGGGCCTCGCAAATTATTTGTGCAGACCTATGGAAAACCGTCAGTTACCTATGCCTGGTGGGCGGGTAACTCAGGTGTTGCTTCGCGCTCAGGAAAGTTCCTAGCCGCCCATCTCTCCCATGCTGGTCTGATGATGTTCTGGGCTGGTGCTTTCACGCTCTGGGAGCTTGCCCGCTACGACCCCAACCTGCCCATGGGGCATCAGAGCTTGATCTTGCTTCCCCATCTGGCAACACTGGGCATCGGCATGGCAGATGGCGGTGTGATCGTTGACACCACCAATTACGTCGAGTTTTCAGCATTCCACCTGATTTCTTCTGCAGTGCTTGGAGCTGCCGGCTTGCTGCACTCCGTTTTACTGCCTGGCGACCTCAAGCAAGCTCAGGGTCGCGCCAGGAAATTTGATTTTGAGTGGGATGATCCAAATAAACTCACCTTCATCCTTGGCCATCATCTGATGTTTCTTGGCTTCGGGAGCGTCTGGTTCGTTGAGTACGCCAAGTATCACGGGATCTGGGATACCTCCATTGGCGCTGTTCGGACTGTTCAGGCGAACATCGATATTGGCCAAATCTGGAATTATCAAGGCACCTTCATGACGATCAGCAGCCTTGAGGATGTGATGGGTGGTCATGCTTTCCTGGGATGCCTGCTTATTTTTGGAGGCATTTGGCACATTATTTCCAAGCCCTATGGGATTTTCAATAAGATCAGTGCTTTGAGCGGGGAAGCGATCCTCTCTTATTCACTAGCTGGTGTTGCGCTAATGGCTTTCATCACGGCATTCTGGTGCTCGGTGAACACCACGATTTATCCAGTTGAATTTTATGGAGAGACCCTGAAGCTCAGTTTTGATGTTTCTCCCTATTTCGCCGACACAGTGTCCCTGCCAGATAATGTCCACACCGCGCGTGGCTGGCTTTCCAATGCTCACTTCTATCTTGGCTTCTTCTTCCTGCAGGGACATCTCTGGCACTCATTGCGTGCTATGGGATTCGACTTCAGGAATATTGAGAGGGCTTTAGATGGCATGGATCAGGCGAAAATCAGTGCATGAATCACTGATTCATTAGGGTTTGGCAAAACGGGTTTTATCGATCAAATCCCCTGGAATCAGGGGATTTTTTGTTGAGTTGTTTAGTTTAAAAGCCCTTGAATCGCACCTGGATAGAAAATGCCTTTCTGATTAAGCCTTAGCATGACATTGCAGTGGTCCCCTGCTTCAACGGCTTTTTCCAGCGGATGTTTGATGCGAAAGGTATGCCCTCCATATTTAACCATCAGCATCCAGTGATGACCATGGAACTCACGACTTTGAATCTCGCCTTTGCCTGAAGGATCTTCTTCGATCTGGAGGGCATTTTCATCGACCATCACTTCTTTCTTTGTTTCTGACGCCAGTAGATGATTGGGAATAGATACAGGCCCTACTGGTGTTAAGTAGCTGTCTCCATCCTTCCAGATTGGCAGCAGGTTGCTCTGTAGGACAAACTTGCTTACAAATGGTGTGGTTGGCCTCTCAAGCAGATCCCATGGTGTTCCGTATTGATGAATGTCACCATCTGCCATTACCGCAACCCTGTCGCAGATAGCAATTGCTTCCTGAGGATCATGGGTGACAATGATCCCGCTGGCGTTACATGTTTGCAGCACGTTTGACAATTCGCTTCTCAAGCGCAGCCGCACAGCTACATCAAGGCTTGAGAAAGGCTCATCGAGAAGGACCAGGGAGGTTCCAGGGGCCAATGCTCTCGCCAGTGCCAGGCGCTGCTTCTGGCCTCCTGAAAGCTCGTGGGGGTAACGAGATCGAAGCTCCCCCAGACCGAGGAGCTTCAGCAGCCACTCCGCACGGTCTTGATCTTGCGACCGTTTCAGTCCGAAACAGGCGTTATCCCAGGCATTGAGGTGGGGGAACAGGGCAAAATCCTGAAACACCATTCCTACCCCTCGTCGTTCAGGTGGGATGTATTGCTTTCCGTTGGCAACTTGCCTGCCATCAATGGTGATCGTGCCCTGGATCGGCCGTTCAAACCCTGCGATCAGGCGCAGCAAGGTCGTCTTGCCGCATCCAGAAGGTCCCAGGAGGCCTACCAGCTCCCCTGGGTTGATCTGAATATCGATATCTTTGAGGACCCAGCCTGCATCTGGAGAATCTCCGTAGTGATACCAGACATTGCTGACTTCCACATGGTGGCTGCTCACCATCTTGGCCTTGGCGTTGGCATGTTTTCGATGACCCGAGCAGAAAGGATGAATCTACCGCTTGTTTCGCAGACACTTAAGTCTGATTGCTGTCGCAATAGAGTTATTTGACGTGTCACAGTTGAACGCGTCGCTCCGATCAGCTCTGCCATTCGAGCATGTCCAAGTACAAAAGGTAAAAGATAGCCATCGCTTCTTCTGATCCCGAATCGATTCACCAGTAGTTGAAGTAATGCTGCAACTCTTGCTTCGGCGCCAACGGGATGGCGAACTAGGTGCAGATCAAATAACCATTCCCAGATAAGATCCTGCTCCAATAGGCAATGATCTTCATACTGCAGCTCAAGAGAACTCGTGCTCATCGCTTCAAGGATGAAATTGTTCTGGAAGGGAAGACTTAGCCATTTCACCTCCTGTTCACCACAAAAGGCAAGCGTGATGTCTGGAAAGAGTTCGCCGAATGAGCAGGCCAGTCTTGCGACTCCTTGAGTGAAGCGCAGACGCACGAAACGGTGTTTCTCTGAAGGTGGAGCCAACAGAAATGTCTGGTTCTCAGTCAGCTGTAGTTGATGGACAGATTCCAGAGTTTTCACTAAATGTGCTCAAACATATTTTGAGAGTTTTGTGCCCCTCTCTGGGGTTCCCACTGCTTTGCTGTCGAGGCGTGAACCAGGGTGAACACTTCTGAGCTTCCCCGCTAATCCATGCTGCATCAATGACTTTGGCTGATCAATCAGCGGCGAACAACGATGCATCAGCTCTTGTATCATCTGGCACATAGCCCTGTTGCCTTCGCTTGATCCAACGGCTGCGAGCGCTGGGCGGCTTTGTGATTTTGGCAGCGAGTTGTAGTTGCCTGTCACCATGTCTCTAAGCAGTGCAGCCCATCGTGCTGGCTCGCAATGCTTGCCCAGTCCGTTTGGGTTGGAGCAGATCCCTTGGATCTTCCTGGCGTTTTCTGGAGGCATGGTTGCTCATGGTTTTGTTTTTTCAATAATCATCCACAAGGTTGTATGGGCGTCAATTTTTTCGAGCAGTTCCAGATGCTCCGAGGTGATTGCTCGTGCATCACTCAGTCGGTTTTCCATGGACAGATCGGAGAGGCGTTCCATGCACCAATCTCTCACCCGTGTGAGTTGAAGCGTTCGCTCAACCTTGTTGGTGGGTTTTGGCAGATCATTGTTATCCCCTTTGCCGCTTGCCTGTCCTGAAGGGGGCATTGGTCACGAGCCAATGGCACAGCTATCGTCGGATCTTCACTTCTTCCTGTAAAAGAAAATTGAACAGAGCCAGGTGCTATTTCAGACATTTATTCATCCATTCTGTCACTGTCTGTTGAGTATGAGTGATCGCACTCTCAGAAGCTGCCGTTGGTTGGATTGCTTCCAGGATCAGATCCTGACGCTGGCTTCACTCGGCATGAAAGTCGCAGATCAGGGTTAGGGCGGAGCTGCGAAGGTTGGTCTTGGCTGGGGCGGGGATCTCTCAGTTCAAGCTTGATCCAGGCTCTGCTCGGACGACGGCTCCCATCGCTGTGGGCGAAATCAAGTCAGAGATCATGCAACTGTTGCTGCTTTCTGCAGTTGCTGCAAAGGCCGAAGAATTCCAGGGTGTGAAACAACAGTTGAAAATCCTGCTGCTGGTCGTCCGGAATCGTCATGTCATGGAGCGGGCAATGGTTCAACGCCTGGGTGCAACCACAGTCCACGCAGGTGAGATGGTGGCGGTCGTGATCCACGGGCGCATACAGCGCTTCTCCGGTGGGTAGATGGCGACAACGGACCATGCCGAGCTGCTGCAGTTGGCGCAGATGCCGATAGACCGTCGCCAACCCCATCGTGTAGGGAGTCTCCTGCAGGAGACGGTGCAGCTGCTGGCCGCTCATTTCATCTCCAAAGCGTTGCAATTCCTCCAGCAGCTGGATCTGCTTTGCCGTGAGCTGAGGATTGCCTGCGGGCATGGCTGGATGCATTCATCCCGTCTTTTAGCTGAGCTTTATGCCTGAACGGCTTGCTATGGACCTGATCGCTTTGAATTGGTGGCTGCTGTCATTCTTTTTGGCCCTGTTGGACGCTGGTTGTCTGCGGATCCGGCGTGCTGCTGAGCCCACTTGCGCTTATCCCTGCAGCAGCCATCGGCCCCCCAGGGCCACCATCAACAGGGCAGAGCTGGCAAGGATCCATGGGAACCAGCTCCGGGTGATCAGTCGGCTCAACAGCACTGCAGATCCTGCCCAGGCTGTTGCCACCACCAGGCTCTGGCAGAAGTTGATCACATTTGTATCCGCACTCCAGGATGGCCAGCCCTGGGGCAACAAGGTTCCAGCCTCAGCCATTCCGATCGGTAGATGACGCGCCAGCAGCAAACCCCAGAGAAGCGGTAAGCCGCTGTAGAGCCAGCGGCGATCAAGCCACAGCCCCAGCACAGTTGGCAGACTGAGGGCCAGAGTTGCAAACGTCAGTCGCGCCAGCAGGGGGCCGGCCTGGAGAGAATCCGGTGCCAGGGGTAGCCAGCCCAGTAGGCGATCCCAGTGGTGAAGAGTGATGCCTCCAGCAAGAACCAGGATCAGACCCCGTTCACCTGCCGGAGATTCAAGATCCCGTTGCAGATCTGCAGCAGGTGGTCGCAGGCGCAGTTGCACCGAACGATGGGGACAGGCCTGGGCGCAGCTCATGCAGAGAACACAGTTGCGGTTGTCCCTCAGGTGGGCTGGATGGGTCCCAAGGGGGCAGCCGGCTGTGGCCATTCCCTCTCCTTCTTTCGGTCCGCCTTTGAAGCAGGCGTAGGAGCTGCAACTGCCAGCACAGGTGCCGGATTGGGCTCGCAATTCAAGAATGGAGAGTTTTGCGAACAGCCCATTCATGCCGCCGATCGGGCACAGGTAACGGCACCAGAACCGCTTTTCGAACAGCAGGGAGCAGACCACCGCTCCTGCGGTGATCAGCAGCAGCAGGCAGCTGCTCAGCCAGGCGGTGTCAGGGAGGTTCCAAACCTCCTCCCAGATCAGGATCAAGGCGAAGCTTGCCGCCAGAAACGGGCCTCCCCAGCGATCATTGTCCTGCTGGGGCCATGGCCTCAGCCGCAGCCATTGTTTCCCCCAGCCCAGTTTCTCACTGAGGGAGGCCAGGGCCTGCTTGCTGCTTTGCGCAATGCTTCCCCACACCATGAAGGGACAGAAGGCGCACCACAGTCGTCCCACCAGGGGGAATGTCAACAGGATCAGAGGCCACCACCAGCCCCAGAACAATTTCATCACGCTGTTGTCGGCCCGTGTCTGAGGACCGATCCAGAGAGCCAGATTCACGGCGATGAACAGCCAGCTCACCACGGCGAACAGCAGGACTTGCCAGAGCCGTTGAGAACGCATCAAGTCCCGCAGCTGGGGCTTCCAGGCCCAGATGTCGAAGCGCAGTGTCCGTTCGCGGCTATTGACCCAGAACACCTCTTCCGGCAGGGCGGCTGGCAGTGCTACAGGTCCTTGGCTTGGACTGTGCTGCTTGGCGACGGCCTGCTTGCGAGCCTGTAGCAGGGCTCGCTCCACCAGGGCTTCGAGCTCTCTGATGTTGTTGGGGAAATCATGGCTCTGCAGGCGTTTCACCACTGTGTCTGGAATGCTCGGAGGTTGATCCCAGCCGAACATTCCGCTCTGCTGACGCACGCTGTATCGCAACCATTCACCCAGGTCAGAGCGGCGCACTCTCAAGGGTGGAACACGAATCTGATCGGGCAGGCCCTTGAGCTCAGGCATGCTGGATTCCGCCGTGAAGATGATCCGGCCATGGAAGTTCGGATGGGGGCTGCTGATCAGGCCGATCAGACGTGAGCGCAGCGCAGCTGGGGCCAGGTCAATGCAATCAATCAGCAGCGTGGCGTCCGGCAGCGTGTCAAGTAGCGCTGGCTCCTGACTGCCTGGCCTGCCGAACAACTCGGCCCCATCGGCACGCATTTTGCTGGCATTGAAGCGCAGGAACAGTTTGTCTCGGTCTGCGGAGCCGAAGTGGATCAGGCCGGCAAGGTTGTCCTTCTCAAGGCCGGGTTCACCGCTGATTAGCACGGTCTTTCGTGACGGATCCTGGGCCGCGTCGTGAATGGCCTGTCGCAGCTTGCTTGCATAGCGGCTGCTGCCCACAACACCGCGCCTGGTCCTGGCCACCAGATAAGGGGCCAGCCGCGCCATGTCGTTGCGGGTGGGCGAGGTGGGCATCAGCTTGCACAGTCGCCGCAGACGGGTGATGGCGACCCTCTCAGTGTTGCAAGCTCAGTGTTGGCTTGTAACCCCTCTCTGCTCAGCAGCAGCTCCTGGCATTTCAGCAGCCACACAGCTCTTGGCTGATCGTCCAGAGTCGCTCGCGTTCATCGGCCTTCAGCGCCGCAGGGGCGATGGGACACAAGGTCGGAAATCCTCTGAGGTTGCCCGGGCCTCCGGGGCCGTAGAGCTCACCACCAAGGGCTGATGCTGCTGTGGCGGCATGCAACTGGGGGAGTGCACCCATGGCAGCGCTCTGGAACAGAGGAGCCATCAGCTTGTAGGCCAGGCTTTCCTGCCAGGAACCGTTCGCGGCGACTGAGCTGGATTGCAGATTGGTGCGTGCCAAACCGGGATGGGCGGCCAGGCAGGACACGGAGCTGTTGCGGTTGCGCAGACGGCCATTGAGTTCAAGGGCGAACATGATGTTGGCCAGCTTGCTCTGGGCATAGGCCTGCCAACGGTTGTAAGCCACCTCTCCCTGAAGATCCGTCCAGTTGATCCTGGCGAAGTAATGGGCTCCGGAGCTCACGCTCACCACCCTTGCCGATGCCTGTGTCTCCATCAGTGGCAGCACAAGTTGAGTCAGGGCCATGTGGCCGAGATGATTTACGGCGAATTGAAGTTCAAAGCCTTGCTCGCTGAGCCGTCTTGGCGGTGCCATCACACCGGCGTTGTTGAACAGCAGGTCGAGGCGTCCATAGTTGTGATGCAATTCCCCTGCGGCTCGCCGCACACTGTTGAGATCGGCAAGGTCGAGTTCAAGCAGGTCAAGACAAGCGGAGTTGTGCTCATGCAGCAGCTTCTGTCTCACAGCTTCCCCCCTGAGGCGGGATCTGCAGGCCATGATCACGGTGGCGCCTTTGGCCAGCAGGACCCTTGTTGTTTCGAGACCGAGGCCGCTGTTGGCACCTGTGATCAGTGCCACCCGGCCCTGTTGATCAGGGATGTCAACAGTTGTCCAGGGCATTGGGGTGAGC
>DASCPR010000251.1:0-4609 GCA_036012625.1 Prochlorococcaceae cyanobacterium Fu_MAG_50 | reverse complement strand
TTATTTGAGTTGGCTAAGAGGGGCCTCTCTCCTTGCTTGATAGGAGTGGCCCCTGTCATCTTGGGCGCTATGCCTTGGTGATTTTGAGCGGATGTGTTCGTATTGGGCTAAATGGTTGTTGGCCTAGAGCCTGATGTGTGATTTTTTAATGTGTTGAACCGCCTTGGCTACCGCGTTCCATTTGTTGAGGTTTGAAAGGTAATGATCTCATCAAGGATCCAGTTAAAAGGTTGGCGGAGAAATTTGAGGATGTGAGGTTATGAAGTTATGAAGGTTTGGCAATCTAGGGGGCGATTTTTTGGAATCCTTCCAGAAAATGTTCGCTAGATGCTTCGGTCTAAGCTGATTCACGTTTTCGGTTCGAATATTCGTGGTGGCAAAGGTAATGTTTGGCTGGTCCGCAGAAGTCTTTGTTTCGAGCAATTATGCGGTTTTAAGCAGACCATGATGATGGCGCCAATTCTGTTGTTTAAGCTCATTGATTGTGCGTCTTATTCCTCGCCTCTCTGATGGAAATGTCTTGTTCAATCAGTTCTGATTCGGTGATTCTGTTTGAGCCCATATTTCTATGTTTTCTGTTTTTGTGGGATGGGATATTTCGAGCTGCCTTGGCTTCCTCTTTAGTGCTAATTGGAAGACATGGCGAGCGTCGACCTATTTAGCTTCCATCCAGTTATCACCAACACCTGTTTCCACCACCAACGGCACACTTAGCTCAACAGCCTTCTCCATCGTTTGCACCACCAGCTGCTGAACGGGTTCAAGAGCTGCTGGATCCACTTCCAGCACCAGTTCATCGTGGACCTGCAGCAGCTGGCGTGCTGGCAGGCCTGATCCCGTCAATTGTTGCTGTAAGTGCACCATGGCCACCTTGATGATGTCGGCACTGGATCCCTGGATCGGTGCATTGGCAGCTGCCCGCAGTTGCTGTGCTTCGAGGCCACCGCGACGGGCCACCTCAAGATCAATCTCCAGTGGATCCTTACCCAGCAGTCGCCCGAGGCCGTTTTGGTTGAAGTGGAAGGGGCGTCGTCGTCCCAGCAGGGTTTCCACATAGCCACGGCTGAGGGCAAGCCGCTCCTGCATCTCCAGGAAGGCGAACAGCTTTGGATAACGCTGTTTGAAACGGCTGAGAAAGTCTTTCGCTTCCGCCTGACTCACCCCGGTTGCCCGCGCGAAGCGCTGGGCGCCCATGCCATAGATCACACCGAAGTTGATGGTTTTACCAAGCCGGCGTTCATCGCTACTCACCTCTTCTTTGTCCAGCAGCAGCCTGGCGGTGAGGGCGTGCACATCGTCGCCATTGCGGTAGGCCTCCAGCAGCACCTCTTCGCCGCAAAGGTGGGTGAGGATGCGCAGTTCGATTTGGGAATAGTCGGCACTGAGTAGCTGCCAACCCTGCTGAGGCAGAAAGGCCTTGCGGATTCTGCGACTGAATTCTGTGCGGATCGGGATGTTCTGCAGGTTGGGGTTGCTGCTGCTCAGCCTTCCAGTGGCGGTCACCGCCTGATTGAAGTCGGTATGGACGCGACCGGTTTCCGCTTCCACCAGCTGGGGAAGGGCATCCACATAGGTGCTGAGCAGTTTGCTGAGCACGCGATGCTCCAGCACCAGGGGCACGACGGGATGGTCGTCTTCCAGCCTTTCCAGCACGGTGGCATCTGTGCTCCAGCCCGTTTTGGTGCGGCGGGATTTCTTGCGATCCAGCCCCAGGGTCTCGAACAGCAGCTCACCAAGTTGCTTGGGAGAGGCGAGGTTGAATTCAACACCTGCGGCTTCCCGGGCCTGGTGTTCAAGCCGCTGAAGGGTTTCGCTCAGTTCACCGGAGAGCTTCTGCAGATAGGGGAGATCGATACGGATGCCCGTTGCCTCCATCACCGCCAGTACAGGCTCCAGAGGGAGTTCCACCTGTTCGAGCAGGGGCAGCATCCGCTCCCCCATGCTTTGCAGTTGCCCGTGCAGCCGCAGTGCCAGCCGGCGGGTCAGATGCACATCCATGCCGCAGTAGAGACTGGCCTCCGCAATTGCCACGTCGGCGAAGGTCTGGCCTTTGCCCACCAAGCTGCTGAAGCTGGTCGGCGAGAAGCCGAACTCCCGCTCAGCCATGAACTCAAGGCCGTGTTTTGTGGTGGCATCGCGCAGATAGTCAGCCAGCAGCGTGTCGATCACCACCCCTTCGAGTGCCTGGCCATGGCGCAGCAGGATCAATCTGTCGTACTTGGCGTTCTGCAGGGCCTTGGGGTGCTGGGCACTGGCCAACCAGGGGGCCAGTGCCGTGAGCACTTCTGCCAAGGGCAGCTGCGTGGGGGGCTTGTCCGTCAGCAGTTCAAGCGGTTGGCGATGGCTGATCGGGATGTAGGCCAGATCTGTCATGGCGTCCCCCCAGCAAACACCCAGGCCAACCAGTTCGGCGCGAAAGGGGTTGAGGTCGGTGGTTTCCGTGTCCAGGGCCACCGGTGCCAGTCGATCCCGGCACGCCAGCAGACGAGTGACGAGATCGTCCAGTGCTGCTCGACTGTTGATCAGTTGCGGCTGCAGAGCTGGCAGCTCGGTAGTTACTTCGCCATCTGGTGCAGAAGCCAACTCCTTTGTCTGTGATGGAGGTAGCTCAGCCGCTGATTGGGCTGCCGCTGATTTCGCAGGCGCTGATTTCGCAGGCGCTGACTTCGCAGGTGTTGATTTGGCAGACGCTGCATTGGCCTTAAAGCCTCCTTTGGAGAAGGCAGCCACAAATGCGGGGATCTGACGAACCAGGCTGTTGAGTTCCAGTGCTTCCAGGCGTGCTGAGAGGCCGTCGCTGTCGACCGTGCCAAGTTCCAGTTCCGGGTCCTTTGGCAGCGGCACGTCGATCAGAATCTCGGCCAGCTCTCTCGAGAGGTAGGCCTTCTCCCGATCATTGCTGAGCTTGCCTTTCAGGGCTCCTTTGATCGCTCCTCTGCTGGCTTTCGGCCCCTCGGCTTCCACCTCTGCCAGGGCCTTGTAGACGCCATCGAGATCGCAGTTCTCCTTGAGCAGGTTGATGGCTGTTTTAGGGCCAACACCTTTAACCCCAGGAATGTTGTCGGAGCTGTCGCCTGTGAGGGCCTTGAGATCCACCACCTTGTCAGGAACAACCCCGAGCTTCTCGAGCACCCCTTCAGCGTTGATCAGCTTCGGCCCACTGCTTTTGGCATAGGGGCCGCCACCCATATAGATCACAGCGATGTCGCGGTGGTCATCGACTAGCTGGAACAGGTCGCGATCACCGGAGAGGATGCGAACCCGCCAGCCCTCAGCGGCGGCTCGATTGGCCAGGGTGCCGAGCACATCATCGGCTTCGTAGCCGGGAGCGATGCAGAGGGGCAGCCTGAGTTGCTCCTGCAGGATCTCCTGCAGCTGGTCAAGATCCTCAAAGAACACATCAGGGGCCACATCCCGGTTGGCCTTGTAGTTCACATCCGCTTTGTGGCGGAATGTCGGTTCGGCCGTATCGAAGGCGATCGCCACCCCCTGCGGATTCAGGCCCTTGCAGTTGTCAAGAAGTCCCTTGAGAAACCCATAGGTGACGCTGGTTGGCAGTCCGTCTTTTGTTGCCAGGCCGCCTTCACCTCCCTTGGAGAAGGCATAGAAGCTGCGAAAGGCCAGTGAATGACCATCCACCAGAAGCAGCAGTGGCTTTTCAGAGGCCTTGGCCATGGAGTGACTTTTCTGGAGAAGTGCGTTCAGTCCCGCTGTTGTGCTGCCCATGGGGGCAGATCAATGAACAGGCGTGTGCCTGGTTCAAGTCCACTCACAATGGCTGTCTGGCTGCCACTGCTGCTACCGAGTTCCACGGGCTGGAAACGGGGTTGTTCATTCTTGCCCACTTCCAGCACTCCAGGCTTTCCCTTCTTGGTGACGATGGCCACTGTTGGCACCAGGGTCCTGGTGGCTGTGCGGCCGGTCTGAAAATCCACGTCGGCGTTCATGCCGATCAGAAGCCGGGGTGATCGATTCAGCAGTTTCAGTTTCACTTCAAATGAGGTGACATTGTCCTGCTTCTCGGCTCTTGGGGCAATTTCACTTACCTCAGCGGAGAACTTCTGATCGGGGAACGCATCAACCCGCACGCTGGCCTTCTGGCCGATGCGAATCCTGCCGATATCACTTTCCGGAACCTTGGCCGCCACCAGTAACCCTTCCGAGAGCTCAACAACAGAGGAACTGGTGGCCCCGGCGGTTGCAGAGGCTGTTGTGGTGGGAGTCACGAAGGCCCCAGGTTCGGCATAACGGGCAGTGATGGTTCCGCTGAAGGGAGCGCGCACCATCAGTTCACCCCCTTCCACTTCTCTTTGTTGAAGACGTTCTTTGGCAGCGTTCAAGGCTTCAAGGTTTGTCAGGTAGCGAGATCGTGAGGCGTTGTACTCCAGAAAAGAGATCGCCCCGCCCCCTTGCTTGTAAAGCCATTCCTGCCGCTTGTATTCATTAGCGCTGGTTTTGTATTCAGCATTGGCTTGTCTCTTCAAGGCCTGCAACTCCTGCAGGCGATCGAGATAGTCATAGTTATCCATTTGCGCCAGAACATCTCCTTTCTTGACCCGGTCTCCTTCCTCAACAAAAAGTTGTTCCAGTCGTCCCTGTTTGTTGGGGC
>DASCPR010000250.1:0-7102 GCA_036012625.1 Prochlorococcaceae cyanobacterium Fu_MAG_50 | reverse complement strand
AATTGAATCGTCGATCTATAAATCGTCGATCCGCAATTCTTTATCTACAAATCGCCATCTACAAATTGCTATAGCTGAAATACACTTGCAAGGCAACCTGGCGTTGCGGCTACAACCTCAGCGTCGAGGCCACTTCCCTGGCCAGTAGCAGCACCAGGCTCCGGTCTGACAATCTGATCGATGTTGCCGTGAACGGTTCGGCCTGGGGGGGGAGATCCTCGGGGCTTGATCGGCCCGTGTCCAGCACCCGTTGCCAGGGTGAGGCCGCCTCTGGCAGCTTGAAGGTCATCGGCTTGTCGTAGGCGTTGAAGGCGAGCCACAGCACGGCACCGCGGTTGCCCCGTTGAAGGCTGGTGCTGAGGGTGTGGGACCAGCTCGCCCAGTCTGGTTTGCCCAGTTCAACCCCATGCCACTGCTGCCAGAGCTCATCCTCCTGATGGGCGCTGCGTTTGCGTGCCTCTCCCTGGGGGGGGTGTAACGGGTTGATTAACCCGATCAGCTGCTGGCGAAGTTTGAGCAGCCTTGTGGTGAACAGGTGCTGTTCATGGTCGCAGCGGTCTGGGTTCCAGATCATCCACCCCAGAGGGCTGTCCTGGCACCAGCTGTTGTTGTTGCCCCCCTGGCTGCGACTCACCTCATCACCCATCAGCAGCATCGGCACACCGCGGGCCAGCAGCAGGGTCGCCATCAGGTTGCGTTGCTGACGGCTGCGCAGGGCCCTCACGGCAGGGTCGCTGCTCGGTCCCTCCACCCCCTGGTTCCAGCTGATGTTGTGGTTCTCACCATCGCGATTGTCCTCTCCATTGGCGAGGTTGTGCTTGCCGTTGAAGCTGACCAGATCTCTGAGGGTGAAGCCGTCGTGGGCGGTGATGAAGTTCACCGAGCGCCCCAGGGGTGCTGGCTTGCCGTTGTAGAGGTCTGGGCTGCCTCTGAACCGTTGCGCAAGTTCCCAGGTGCTGCTCTCCTCTCCTTTCCAGAAGCTGCGCAGCACATCCCTGAAATGGCCGTTCCAGGTGCCGATGTGCTTGGCGGGAAAGTCGCTGAGGCGATAGAGCCCACCGCAGTCCCAGGGTTCACTCACCAGCTTCAGATCACTCAGTTCAGGGTCGGCATCGATCGCTGCGAACAACGGTGGCTGATCAAGGGGTTCGAGGCCATCTCCCCTGCTCAGGGCAATGCCGAGATCGAAGCGGAAGCCATCCACCCCGAGTTCCGTCGCCCAGCAGCGCATGGATTCGAGAATCAAGCGGCTGACAAGGGGGCGATTGGCCGCAATGCTGTTGCCGCAACCGCTCACATCGAGGTAGTCGCCCTTGCTGGTCTGGTGGTAATAAAGTCTGTCGCCGAAACCACGCCAGCTCAGCGTCGGCCCCTGAGCATTGCCCTCCGTGGTGTGGTTGTAGACCACATCCAGCAGCACCTCCATGTCGTTGTCATGGCAGGCAGCCACCAGCTCTCGCATCTGTTGACGCCCTTGAAGGGGGTCATGGCCCACCACATAGTTGTGATGGGGTGTGAACCAGTTGAGTGGGCTGTAGCCCCAGTAATTGTTTCGCCCCTTGGGTGCATCGGCTGGATCGAATGCGTAAACCGGCAGCAGCTCGATCGCCGTGATGCCCAGAGACCTGAGATGGGGAAGCTTCTCGATCAGTCCCAGGAAGGTGCCGCGATGATCAGCATTCACCTCTGAATCCGCTCGTCTGCTGAAGCCTCCGACATGCAACTCGTAAATAACGGTTTTGTTCCAGGGATGCCTGGGGCGGGGATGGGCGTTGAAATCAAACCGATCCCGCTCACACACCACAGCCTTCAGGCAGGCCTCTTGATTGGGGGCTATCCCCGTGGCCCGATCCCGTTGGTATTGATCCCAGCCATCGATTGCGCGGGCACAGGGATCAAGAAGCACTTTGGATGGCCTGAAGCCATGACCACCGGGCGCGAGGGGGCCGAACACCCGATAGCCGTAACAACAACCGGCGCCAAGCCCTTCCACCTCCACATGCCAGTAGTCACCTGAACGGTTCTGGCTATGAAGCTCAATGACCTCTGCGGGCTTGCTTGCAGCGGCACTGGCGAACAACAGCAGCTCAACCCGATTGGCTTCTGGCGCTGCCACTGAAAAGTTGACCCCCTTGGCTGTGATTGTGCTGCCGAGGGGCCATGGGGTACCCAGGTGAATTCTGCTCACAGTGTCTGCTCTTGGCCCCATAGGCAGCAATGCTCACAAACTAATGATGCGAGAGCTTTCTCACCGCATGATCGACACTCCAGTCTTGGACTCTGGACGACCTCCCCAGCAGGTGAAGGCGGGGCTATGGGTGTTTCCGCCCAACAGCGATTGTCGCGGTGGAACCGCCTGGTGGCTTGATTGCCAGCCGGAACCGTTGCTGATCGATTGCCCACCGTTGACGATGGCCAGCATTGAGTCCCTGCAGAAGCTGGCAGCGGGGCGAGCGGCCCGGATCCTTGTCACCAGCCGCGAAGGTCATGGTCGGATGCGGCGATTGCAGGAGGCCCTCGGTTGGCCCCTGCTGGTGCAGGAGCAGGAGGCCTATCTGTTGCCAGGGCTGAAGGCCATGGACACCTTCAGGCAGGAATACACAACCCGATCAGGGGTGAGGTTGCTCTGGACCCCTGGTCCCACTCCGGGTAGTTGTGTGGCTTATGCCCCTCCGCCGATGAATGTGATGTTTTGCGGTCGGTTACTTGTTCCTATCGCTGTTGATCATCTGGCAGCAATCCGTCATCGACGTACGTTCCATTGGCTCAGGCAGCAGCGCAGCCTTGAGGAGGTCCGCCGCTGGATCCCCCCAGAAGCCTTGCCGTCACTGGCATCTGGGGGTGGGCTCGGGGCTCTGCGTGGCCTCAAATTGGTGCCATGGGAGGCCTGGAAATCGCCATCCCATGGCACGAAATCAGCTGTTGATGTGTCTTAAATGCCCTGCGCCACGGGCATTGTCGGTTGCAGTGATGGGAATGTGTCCATACCATTAGCCCGGTCTGGAAAACATTTGCGGATACTGCATCGTCCTCCGCAACCTCAACCGCATCGGAACCCTTTCTCTCCCTTCCATGAACAAAGCTGATCTGGTCAACCTGGTGGCAGCTCGCACTGAGCTCACCAAGACAGATGTTTCACTCGTCGTTGATGCCGTCATCGAAACCATCATTGATTCCGTTGTGGAGGGCAAGAAAGTCTCCATCCTCGGTTTTGGTTCCTTTGAGCCTCGTGAGCGTTCTGCACGACAGGGGCTGAACCCCAAGACGGGCGAGAAGATCAAGATTCCAGCCAAGCGTGTTCCCGCGTTCACGGCCGGCAAGATGTTCAAGGATCGCGTCCAGGGCTGATCCATCAGCACCCGCAAGCAACAGAAGCGGTCCGTCAGGGCCGCTTTTTTTTGAGTGTCCTCTGGCTTGAAAGCAGAACCCTTGTCGCTGATGTTGCCGCAGCAGGGCTATCGGGGACGTTTTGCGCCATCACCGACCGGTGCCCTGCATCTCGGCAATCTGCGCACAGCATTGATCTCCTGGTTGCGGGCCCGACTCGCTGCGGGGGAGTGGTTGCTACGTGTTGATGACCTGGATACACCCCGTAACCGATCTGGAGCTGTGGAAAGCCTGCAGGCGGATCTGCACTGGCTTGGCCTGGATTGGGATGGGCCGATGCTGCTCCAGAGTGATCGCCTTGATCTTTATCTGGCGGTTCTTGAGGACCTGCGTCTCCAGGGCTACCTGTATGCCTGTCGATGCAGTCGCCGGCAGCTGATTGCAAACACTGCAGATGACTCCCCGCCACTGATCTACCCCGGTCGCTGTCGTGGGCTTCAGCTCGGTTGGGATCCCTGGGAGGGGCGCTGGCCCAGCTGGCGGCTGCGGGTTGCAGAAGCCTTTGCCCAGAGCAGTGGTGATGTGGTGGTTCGGCGTGCCGATGGCTTCATCGCTTATCACCTGGCAACGGTTGTGGATGAACTCACTCTGGGGATCACGGAAGTGGTGCGTGGTGCGGATCTGGCGGTGGCCCTGCCAGCGCAGCTGGCGGTGCTCAGCGCACTCACAACCAACAAGCGCATCGAAAACACACGCACCGAAAGCAACATGGCGGCCAACGGGCTCGTGGCTGCTACCCCGGCCGGCAGGACTCCTGCCTATCGCCATGTGCCCCTGCTCTGTGACGCCGATGGCCGAAAACTGGCCAAGCGCGATGGCGGTTTGTCTCTCCATTCCCTTCGCGAGAGGGGGTTGATCCCTTCTCAGGTGGTGGGCCTGCTTGCTGCCGGTCTCCAGCTTGTGCCTGATGGGACAGAACTCAGCGCCGCTCAACTTCTGCAGGACCTCTCCGCGCGCCCGCAATCTCTTGAGATGTTGTTGAGCCCATGACCCAGTCCTAGGGGCTTATCCCTGATTCTTAAGGAAGCTTTCGGGATTATGTCTGCATATTCCCATCAAAATGATGCACAAGCCCTTTAACCCCAAGCCATGTCGATCTGTGCACATTGCGGAGGAAGTGGCATTCAGCGCATCAATGATCAGCGTTTTCGTACCTGCCTTCCCTGCCTGGGGCAGGGAGGGTTCCAGGTTGAGGCCGCACTGGAAGGTGCTCAACTGATCTGTACGCCAATCGAGCCTTCCCAGGATCTCCCCGTCACTCCATCCCTTTCCTCTTCCAGATGAAGAAGGCTGCTGCACCCACAACAGCAACCAGAGGCACCGTGGTGAACAGAAGCAGGGCGACCGCAGTCCAGTCTGTATACATTCTTGGAATGACGCTGCAGTCATTATTCTCTCAGTTGAAGGGCATTACCTAGGCAGATCGGCCATGCTGGGATCCCTCAAGTGCTGTTGATGAAATTTTCAATCGGCTCGGGTGCAACAGGTGCCGGCTCCTGGCAGGCTGCTCGAGCTTTGCTCAGCCCAGGATTCGTTGTCGTTGCCCTGATGCTGCCGTTGCTCACCCCAAGGGCGGTGGAGGCTCAGGTGAGGTTTGATGACTGTCAGCCCGTTGCCGGTGGTGGCATCTCCTGCAACACCGTTCCCTATGGCAACACACGTACGCAGATGATTGATGGGGAATACGGTCTGCTGGATCAGGCCAGCCCAGGATGGGCTGAATATGACCCTTACGAGGGATATGAGGACATGCTTGGAGGTAATCAGACCTGAATCGGCCGCATCGGCTTGATCGAAAGCGTGTCAGGTTTGCTGTTGTTTGTTCCTAACGGCTGTCAACTCCCTGCTCAGCAGCTGTCAGGCCCATCGATTGGGTCTGGCCTCCAGGTTCAGGATCATCCTGATTCCCACTCAGGCGTTCCCTGCATCGATGCAGATCGTCATAGATCAGCTTTGCTCTGTTCGCATCGTTCCGGTTTCAATCCGGCAATGGTGGGGGCAGATCAAGGCTGCCCGAACACTTTCAAAACCCTGGCGTTGGTTCTCAGCCATGGGCCTGATGCTTGCCGAGATAGGGCCGATCAGCTGCGTCATCCTGTGTTGTCAGGCCTGAACTGAGGCCTGACTCTGCAGATTTTCAGGCTTGTCTGGCCGTGATCAATCGTCGGCTGAAATGTGCTCCGGCGCATACTCCTTCACGATCGGAGACACCTCTCCCTTCTCCAGGGCTTCGATCTCTTTGCGGATGTTCTCGGCGTAGAGGCTGTTGCCGTTCTTTTCGGCGATCGCCAGCACCCGCCTTAGTTTTTCCAGTTGCTCGTCAGACATCACAGCCTCTCAGCGCAGCTTCCACTCTCCGCCCTCTTCAGGTGTTTCGGCAATTGTTGCCTCTCACCGGCGCATTCGGCACTCTCGATCAGGGCGAATGGCACCACGGGTGTCTCGACCTAAACCCATTGTGGTGGCGGGATGTCACAACCCAGCCCCCACCATGGCTTGATCCCCATGCTGCCGAGATGCATGGGGATCTTGGGGGTGCTTTTCACCGCTTCTCCCTGAACGGAGCAGACCTGGAAGCTGCCTGAAGCAACGGATCAACTGGGTGCAGCCTCAGACGATCAGCGCCGGCTGGCTCAAAAACGTTTGGCTGTTTGCTGTCTGCCAAGGCTGTTTGCTGTCTACCAACGCAATCGCCCAAACCCTCTACCTCTGATTGTCAACGTCAGCTTCGTTGCCTTCGCAGCCATGGATGCTGGTGCGCGGAGGTCGCAACTGCTTTTGTTCCGTTGATGAGTGCTTTGCCTTCCTGTGAGTGATCACCGCAACCTTGGTTCGGTGTTCACGGCGTTGAATCTGTTCGCCGATGGGCAGAGGCTTAAGTCAGTAAGGAGGTGCATCATGGATCAGGAGTTCTTTGAGGCCCCGGACACAATCAGCCATCAACAACTGGCGGCCATGCTTGCCTCTGCACCCAGGGATGGTGTGGATGTTGATTGGGGTGCTGATTCAAATGTCGAGGTTCCTTTTGATGATTTGGCAACCGATTGGCTCAGGGATGGCGAGTGGATCATGGAAGAGATCGAAGCCTCCGCTGATGGCATCAGCGACAGTCGCAGCCCCTGCCAGAAAGTTGCCCTGAGTGCCTTTGTGGTGCATCTGTCCCTGGCGATGGCGGCCCTCGACAAGGCGCTTGGCAAAGTCAGTGAGGAAGGCGATTGTTCATAGGATCATCAATCAACACTGAATCAAGGCCATGAGATCGCTGCTCCTCACTCTTGCTGCATCAGCACTGCTTGGCTCTGCTGTTGAAGCTGAAATCATTGTTCCCACCCATGAGCGGCAGCCTGCATTGCCTGTCATCACCGGCGCCCCTGCAAAGAACCAGGGGATTCGTTCGGTGCGGCTCCTCGGTGCCGTTGATCTCGGTCACGATTTTGCCGCCATGGGCGGCTATCAGTTGCGGGCCAGGGAAATCATTGTTGAACCCGGTGGTGAGGTGGGCGTGCATCGCCATGAGCAGCGACCCGGTGTGGCAGTGGTGGTGGAGGGAAGGATGACGGAGATGCGTGGGCTGGAGGGGCTGCCCGTGACCTACGGCCCAGGGGGCACATCCTTTGAAACCACAGGTGTGATCCATTGGTGGAGGAATCAGGGTGAGGATCCTGCTCGGGCTGTTGTGGTTGATATCGTTCCAATCACAACTCCCTGATTACTG
>DASCPR010000249.1:0-5283 GCA_036012625.1 Prochlorococcaceae cyanobacterium Fu_MAG_50 | reverse complement strand
ATTGCCGGACCGCTGCGCTCCTATTGGCGGGTGTTCATCAATCGTGCTCCGCCTCAGATCATCATGGTTCTGGGGGGGGATTCGGATCGTGAGCGTGTCGGTGTTCAGCTCGCCAGGCAGATGCAGCTGCCCCTGCTGATGAGTGGTGGCACCAACAGGGAATATGCCCAGTGGTTGATTGAATCAGCAGGGATGCAGCTCAGTCAGGTTGAGCTCGATTACCGTGCTCGCGACACCCTTGGCAACTTCACCTCCCTGGTGGACGATCTTCATCGGCGTGGGATCAGCCATGTTCTCGTGGTGACGAGCAGTGATCACCTGCCGCGAGCAATGGTGGTTGGCCAGGTTGTTGCCGGCAGCAGGTCGATTCGACTGACCGGGGTGCCCGTGTCCTGTGAGCCTGATTGTCAGCAGGAGGCCATTCACAAGCGCATTGGTGATGGGATCCGAGCCATGCTCTGGGTTCTCACAGGCAGGGATGTCAAGGAATGGCTGAGCTAGCCATGGCCAGAGCCTCTCAGCCAGGGAAGAATGATTTCACTGTGGTTGTGTCTAGAGAAGAGCTGTTTCTAGTCAACAGCTGTGTCTAGAAAAGCTGCGTTTAGTGAGGCTGTTCCCCCGGGAACTGTTGCTCCTGAAGTTCTTTCCTCTGGGGCAGACATCCCTGATCCAGCATTGAGTTGATCCGTTGCTGAAGCTCCAATGTGGTGCGCATCAGCTCAGGTTTTCGACGGCTGCTGGGTGGGGGGATCAGTTCGCCAATGCGCAGTTGAACCGGCACCAGACGCGGCCATAGTCGGCCTGAACCAAGGGCTCTGTGGCTGTTGATGATCGCCACGGGGAGCAGCGGTGCGCCGCTGCGTGCCGCAAGCAGAGCAGCTCCCGGCATCGGCTGATTGATGCGGCCATCGTCCTGGCGGGTGCCATCCAGGAAAACCCCTGTCGCCCATCCCTCCTGGAGCCTGGCGGTCGCCACACGAATCGCCTCCCTGTCGCTGGCACCCCTGTGCACCGGGTAGGCCCCACAGGCGCGGATGATTGTCCCCAGGATCGGCACACGGAAGAGCTCGGCCTTGGCCATGAAGGCCACGGGCCTGCCGAGAGCATGGCCGAGCAGGGGTGGATCAATATGGGAACCATGGTTCGCCACAACCACAACCGGGCCTTGCCTGGGGACGTTCTCGTTGCCGAGGGTGCTCCCCCGGAACAGACCTCTGAAGATCGGAAACACAAGCAAGACACTCACAAGCCTGTAGGTGATGCTCGGTCGTGGTGTGCTCAGCAAAGGGATCCCAGGACTGTCGTGATCAGAGTTCATGGCGAAGCGATCAGTGACCGAGATCGGCGGAAGTGGCGAGCTGACTTGTGCTCACGCCCTCAAGGGAGCGTTTGACGAGATTGCTGAGAACCTTGCCAGGGCCGATCTCAATGACTCTGGTGGTTCCTGCATGGGCGATTGCATCCATGGCTTCACGCCAGCGCACCCCTGTTGTCATCTGTTTTTTTAAACGCTGTTTGAGCAAGGTCCCATCCTGGGCCGGGGTGGGGTCCGTATTGCTCAGCACTGGGATCGTGGCGTCCTCAAAGATCACCTGATCCAGCTCGTCGGCAAAGGCTGCGGCTGCATCTGCCATGAACGGTGAGTGAAAGGCTCCGGAGACGGGCAGCGGTGCGGCAAGTTTGCACTTCAGTTCGCTACTGACGCTGCTCACCGCTGCCGGGCTGCCTGAGATCACCACCTGACCAACGCTGTTGTCATTGGCAATCACCACATCCTTAGTGCTGGCAATCAGTTCATTCAACTGTTCGCGATCGAAACCGATCACGGCTGTCATCGAACCACCGCCAGCTGCGGCCATCAGTTCCGATCTCCGCAGCATCAACTGCAAACCGGTGCTGAAATCAAAGACCCCGGCTGCATAGAGGGCCACCAATTCACCAAGGCTGTGTCCTGCCACCAAGGAGGCTTCCCGGCCCTGCCGTTTGAGCTCATCCACCAGCAATGATTCCACGACGAAAAGCCCTGGCTGGGTATTGCGGGTGTCGTTGATGTCTGCAGGAGCCTGGTCCTGATCAGCCTCGCCCCGGCAGATCGAGAGCAGATCCCGTCCCATCCGTTCGGAGGCAAGGTTGAATCTTGCTTCGGCATCCTTGAGACCGAGGATGGGATCAGCCATACCGAGCTTCTGTGAGCCCTGACCGGGGAACACCCAGGCGATTGACATTGGCAACCTTTGTTCTGGTTTGCCGGAGATTAGGAGGGCCCCTGCCAGCGGAGTAAGGCTGCACCCCAGCTCAAGCCGGCACCGAAACCACTGCTGGCGATCAGGTGTCCCGGTTGAACCAGCCCTGATCTGACGGCTTCATCCAGCATCAGGGGAATGGTCGCGGCAGAGGTGTTGCCGTAATTGGCCAGGTTGCTGAGAACCTTCTCATGGGGAATGGCGAAACGATCGGCCACAGCATCGAGGATGCGCTGGTTGGCCTGATGAAGCAGCAACCAGTCCAGGCTTGCGGCGTCAGTAGCCGTTTGCGAGAGGAGGTTCTGCAGGATCATCGGCACCTCCCTCGCTGCGAATTTGAACACCTCCTGACCGTTCATCTGGATGGGTGAGAACCCCCCGCGCTGGTGGCTGCTGCCATCGACGAGGGGCAGATGCTCGTCGATTTGCCTCAGGGTCAGGGAGTCGCCGCGACGGCCATCGGATTTCAGTTTGAAGCCCAGCAATCCATCCTGATCCGGCGCTGTGCTCTCAAGGGCAACTGCACCTGCACCATCGCCGAACAGCACACAGGTTCCACGGTCGTCCCAGTCGACCCAACGGCTGAGTTGATCGGCGCCGATCACCAGGGCACGTTGCATCGACCCGGTGCGCAGGAATTGGGCTGCTGAGACCAGCGCAAAAAGAAAACCACTGCAAGCGGCCGTGAGATCAAAAGCCACTGCATTCGTTGCACCAAGAAGTGCCTGAACCTGCGGAGCGGATCCAAAGAGATCATCTGGCGTGGATGTGGCCAGCAGGATCAGCTCAACATCCGCTGGGTCCCACCCCGCCATGACGATGGCCTCACTGGCAGATCGATGGGCGAGATTCGAGAGATTCTCTTGAGGAGCGCTGATCCGGCGTGTTCCGATGCCGGTCCGCGTACGGATCCACTCATCGCTGGTCTCGACGCGATCTCCTAGGTGTTCGTTGCTGATTTCCTGCGATGGAGTCGCGCTGCCACTGCCAACCAGAGCGATGCCGTTGAGTTTGATGGACGTGCCTACCAAGGGGGACGCGGTCCCACAGTGGCCTCAGTCAATCACAGGAGGCCCCATCTCGGCTGCCTTCTGGCAGGTCAGGCACCCCCTGTAGGTGGCCGTTGCAGCTCAGCCAGATCATCCATCACGCCATGACTGGCTGCTGAGTGAGCCAGACGCAAGGCGCTCACCACCGACAGCGCCATGCTGCTGCCATGGCCGATCACGCAGATCCCATTGATGCCCAGCAACAGCGCCCCACCATGTTCCGCATGATCGAGCCGCTTCTTGATCCGTCTGAGGTTGCTTCGCAGGAATGCGGATCCCACCTTGCCGCGTCTGCCGCGAGGCAATTCAGCTCTGAGCACATCCAGCAGCACGCTGCCCACGGACTCCAGGAACTTCAGCAGCACATTGCCCGTGAAGCCATCACAAACCACCACATCGAATTCCCCAGAGAGCACATCCCTTCCTTCGCAGTTGCCTGAGAAGTTGATGCGGCTTTCCCGATTCAGCAGCTCATAGGCCTGTTGAACCAGTTCATTGCCTTTGGAGGCCTCTTCGCCGATGTTGAGCAGCCCGATCCGGGGAACGTCCACCTGAAGCACATCACGGGAATAGATATTCCCCAGCAAGGCGAACTGGTGCAGGTAGGCCGGCTTGCTGTCCATGTTCGCCCCCACATCGAGAACCAGGACGGGCTGACCTGGATCCTTGGTTGGAAACAGAGCACCGATCGCTGGCCTGTCGATACCTGAAAGTCGACCAAGGCGGAAGATGGCTGCGGCCATCACGGCCCCTGAATTTCCAGCTGAATACATCGCCAGGGCTTCTCCCCGTTTGACCAGGTCCATCGCCCTGTTGATGCTGGCGTCGCGTTTGCGGCGAACAGCGGTGGCCTCCTCATGCATTTCCACGGAAGGTCCGCTGGCCACCAGCTCGAGATGACCTGCCTCGCTGGCTACTTCAATGGCTTCTGTGAGTCCGAGTTCCCGGGCCGCATCCAGGACCCGGTCGGTCTCACCCACAAACTTGATGCGCAGGGGCAGCCGTTCAATGGCCTGCAGACAGCCATCCAGGATCGCGCCAGGGGCCTTGTCTCCACCCATGCCATCCACGGCCACCCAGAGACGATCGCCATCGTCGATGGGCTGATCGTCGCTGTTGCTTGCACTGCCCTGGAGCCGTCTCAAGGGATCAAAGACAAGGGGTTGCAGCACGCTTCCTGCAACCGAGCCCGCCACCGAGCCCGCACTGGAGACCACAGAGCCGGCCACCGAGCCGGCCACCGAGCCCGCCACCGAGCCCGCACTGGAGACCACCGAGCCTGCTCCTGAGACAACAGACCCGGCCACGTTTCCTGCTGCTGTTGCTGAGCTGGTGGCGCTGTCAACAAGGCTGGTGACAGCAGCGTTGCGCCTGTACCAGATCACCAGACGCCTGATGGCCCTGGGTCGGCTTGTCTTGCCCCTCAGGCCTGGGGACGTGGAGGATTCAGGGTCCTTCGGAGGCAACGGATTCGATAATGCGCTGGAACAGGTAGCCGGTTCCCCTTGCTGTGAGAATCAGCTCGGGATTGGCCGGATCATCTTCCAGTTTGGAGCGCAGCCTGGAAATGTGAACATCAACGACCCGTGTATCCACATGTCGCTCAGGTGTATACCCCCAGACTTCCTTGAGGATTTCTCCGCGACTGAAGGGCTCTCCTGAGCGGCTGACCAGGAGTTCCAGCAGGCTGAATTCCATGCCAGTCAGGCGAATGCGCTCATCAGAGCGGAAGACCTGTCGCTTGTTGGTGTCAATTTTCAGATCAGCGACCTGGATCACGCCGGAGTTGGGGATCCCGGCAATCGCCTCCTTCTCAACCCGGCGCAGAACGCAGCGGATCCTCGCTTCAAGTTCCTTGGGGCTGAAGGGTTTCACGACATAGTCGTCAGCTCCCAGTTCCAAGCCGGTGATCCTGTCGGCGACATCACCGAGAGCTGTCAGCATCACGATTGGAACATCTGATTCCTTGCGCAGTTCCTGGCAGACGCCGT
>DASCPR010000248.1:0-1582 GCA_036012625.1 Prochlorococcaceae cyanobacterium Fu_MAG_50 | reverse complement strand
ACTTCCACAACTGGACCGGTAACCGCATCACCTGCAGAGACTGGTTTCAGTTGTCTTTGAAAGAGGGCCTCACGGTGTTTCGCGATCAGAGTTTCACCGCCGATCTGCATTCCGCAGCCGTGAAGCGGATCGAGGATGTGGCGATGCTGCGCAACACCCAGTTCCGTGAGGATTCCGGACCCACGGCCCATCCGGTGAAGCCGAGTGAATACCAGGCCATCGACAACTTCTACACAACGACGATCTATGAGAAGGGAGCTGAGCTGATCCGCATGTTGCATACCCTGCTCGGTCATCAGCGGTTCATGCAGGGTATGGCGACCTATGTGAGCCGTTTTGATGGCACGGCGGCCACCACGGAAGATTTTGTGCAGGCCATCGCCGATGGTGCCTGCGCGGATGGGCAGCCCCTGGGCTTTGACCTGGAGATCTTCCGGCGCTGGTATCACCAGGCCGGCACACCACAGCTGGATGTGGAGCGGCAATGGGATGCCGAACGCGGTGAGCTGATGCTGCAATTACGTCAGTCCACACCAGCAACACCGGGGCAATCAGAGAAGCAGCCCCTGGTGTTGCCCCTCTCGATGGCCTTGATCGGTGCTCAGGGCCGAATCGGCGAGGCGCAGCTGGTGGTGATGGATGACGAGGAACATTGCATCACCCTTCAGGGGGAGCCGGGGCCCAACCCTCCGGCTCTGTCGCTGCTGCGTGGCTTCTCGGCGCCGGTGACGCTGAACATGCAGGTGCCATTGGCGGAATCGCTGCAGCTGCTGGCGGCGGATGATGATCCCTTCAGCCGCTGGGATGCCAGCCAGCGCTTGTTCCGGCAGGTGTTGCTGGCGCGGGCTGCCGGCGCGCCCGATCCCAGGGTGGAGTCGGCATTGATCGAAGCCCTGGGCCAGCCCATGGCGGCAGCGGAATCGGCAGGTTTGGAGCTCGCTGTGCTCCTGGCGATGCCAGGGCTGGCGGAACTGGAGGCGCTGCAGTCACCCGTGGATCCACCGGCCCTCTTCCATGCTGCTCAGGACTTTCGCAGCGTTCTCGGCAAAGAGCTGGAGCCTCAGCTTCAGGATCTGCTCAAGCGCAGCAGAGCTGGATGGAGCGAGGTCTGGCCACAGGGCCAGGGTGAACGGCAGTTGACGGCCGTGGCCTGGAGCTGGCTTGGAGCAGCCGGAGATGACGCTGTGCGCCGGCAGGCCCTGGAGGCCGTTTCCGGGCCCTCGATGACCCTGGCGCGTTCGGCCCTGCGGGCGCTGCAACCATTGGAGTGTCCGGAACGGGATCAGGCGCTGGCGGCGTTCTATGAGCGCTGGCAGCAGAAACCGGTGATCCTCGATACCTGGTTCGCCCTGGAAGCATCAACACCACGCAAGGATGGTCTGGACCGGGTGAAGCAGCTGTTGGAGCACCCCCGTTTCGATCCGCTGGCCCCCAATTCCCTCAGAGCTGTGCTCGGTGGTTTTGCCGGCAATGTGCCTGTGTTCCATGCCCCAGACGGCAGCGGTTACCGCTTCATGGCAGAGCAGGTGATCGCGGTGGATCAGCGCAATCCGATCACGGCATCAAGGATGGCGAAGGTGTT
>DASCPR010000247.1:0-1526 GCA_036012625.1 Prochlorococcaceae cyanobacterium Fu_MAG_50 | reverse complement strand
GATTCGCTGACCCCTGGCTCTTCTGGCGAGGTCTGGCAGGCTGGGGCGACTTCCCGCCAACCCATGGCTCCGCTTGGACTGTCTGCCCTGCGTTCGTTGCTGCGCCGCAGTCCCTCTGGCCAGACATGGAAGCCACCAGAGGCGAGCTGGAGTCGCCCCTTTGGTCTGGGCTGGGAGCAACCATTCAAGGTTCGCTATGCCAGCAACCTCGATGATGGTCCTTGGCATGGCATGCCACTGGGTGGCTTTGGGGCCGGCTGCATCGGTCGCAGCTCCCGTGGAGATTTCAACCTCTGGCACCTCGATGGTGGTGAGCATTGGTACGGCACGTTCCCAGATTGTCAGTTCGCTTTCTGGGAGAAGCAAGGCGACGACGTCAGCGCCCATGCCCTAGCCACGGCCCCAGAAAAAGATGACTCCCGGTCCGAGCAAGGCACGCCTCTGAGCACGTGGCAGTGGTATCCGGCCAGTACAGAAGAACGCAACACCGGGACCTATGCCGCCCGCTATCCCCTGAGCTGGACCCATTACGAGGGGGTGTTTCGCGCTGGCTTGTGCTGCGAAGCCTTCAGCCCGATCCTGCCTGGCGATTACCAGCGCAGCAGCTATCCCGTGGCGGTGTTTTGTTGGACCCTGAGGAATCCCACCTCCAAGCCCCTCGATACATCCCTGCTGCTGAGCTGGCGTAACACGGTGGGCTGGTTCACCAACACCGATGCATCAGCCAGCGTCCATTTCCGTGATGATGGAAGCCCGGAGCACAATTATCAACCTGCGATCGGCAATGGCGAAGGTCATCGCAACCATTGGATCGATGCGGAAGGGATGACAGGTTTGCTGCTGGAAGGCAATAGCTCCAGCCCCCTGGAGGAGGGGCAGGGGCAGTGGTGTCTGGCGGTGCCTGATGATCTCCCCGGTGTGGAGGTGATGCGGTGTAGCCGTTGGGATCCTTGTGGGGATGGCGCTGAGATCTGGGAGCCCTTTGCCGGGGATGGACGTATCCCCAACAGCAACAACGATCGCACCAGCCGTAGCGGTGAGCAGGCCAGTGTGGCGATGGCCCTGAAGTTGACCCTGCCGCCTGGGGAATCCATTGAGATCCCGATGGTGATCGTCTGGGATCTACCGGTCACCACCTTCGCGACCGGTGTTCGAGATCTACGACGTTATACCGACTTCTTCACGGCTGATGGCACCTCTGCGGTTGCCATCGCAACGCAGGCCCTCGGTGATTGGCGCAGCTGGCGGCAACAGATCGAGGCTTGGCAGGCCCCTGTTCTGGCCAGACAGGATCTGCCGGAGACCCTGCGGATGGCGTTGTTCAATGAGCTCTACGATCTGGCCAGTGGCGGTAGCCTCTGGACAGCATCCCGGCCGGAGGATCCATTCGGGCGCTTCGGCGTACTCGAGTGCATCGACTATGCCTGGTATGAAAGCCTCGATGTTCGTCTCTACGGCTCCTTCGCCCTGTTGCAGTTGTGGCCCGAGCTCGATAAGGCTGTGCTGCGCAGCTTTGCCCGTGCCAT
>DASCPR010000246.1:0-4981 GCA_036012625.1 Prochlorococcaceae cyanobacterium Fu_MAG_50 | reverse complement strand
TCGGTTCATTGCCGTTGGCATTGACATGAATAACCTTGTATTCCCACCTCACGACAATTAGAAGAAAGATTTACTCGATGATAGCAGCTCCTCAATTGCAAGCACAGTTCAGGTTCAAGAATCAGTCGTGGTCTGGGGATGGGCTTGAGTTCAATGTCCCACGCTGCCTCGTGGAGACCCTTGCCTTCATCCTGTGAGAGGAACTTCGTCAGCTTATTTGGGTGCGGCGGGCTCTGAAAAGCCCCTGGATTGAACACTCCTGCTGGCCTTTCCGTCGAGTTCTCTGGATTTGATCTGGCCGGGATTTTGCAATTAAAAGCTTGGTACTCTGCGTTTTATTTTATTATTCCAGCGGCGCGATTGGCTGTTTTCTATGCTTCTGCTTGTTGTCGGCAATATCGGCTTTGGATCTTTAATGCATTCAGCTACTCCTGCCCAGATTTGATCCTTAGTCCTGAGAGCATCCGCAACCTGATTGAGAGGTGTAAATCAACAACTCTCGGGTGAGTTCCAATGGACAGTTGTGCTGAAAGCTGCGCTAGTGGGCCTGATCACTCGTCTATCAGTTCAAGACAGCGATGCAGATGGGCGATGGCCTGATAACGGCATGGATTGAACTCCACGGGGGCCATCATTCCCAGCCAGAAATGGCCGTTGCCCTGTAACACCAGTACAGGCTTGCTGCCGCCCTTGCCATGGGCCTCCAGCAACGACAGACAGAGGCGTTCAGCCACTTCGTTCCCATTCGGTTTTGCGCGCAGCCGGCACAGCACCGGATCCACCTGCGCAAAGGACACGAAGCTGGTTCTCTGGGAGTCTGTGACCAGGATCAGGCCATCCAGCCACTGCACTTCCTGAAGCAATTCCTCGATTGAGCCGAGAAGGGCAGGGAGGGGGAAGGCCACGTCGCAAGCCTCTTAACTATTCCTTTATTATTGCAGTTTTCCGTCGCTCCGCAAGCATTTCATTGTTCGCCAGGCCCTGTTGATTCAATTCTTAAGCAACAGGGCTCCCATCTGGCCAGCCGCAACAGGCCGATGGCAGGCCATCGAGAAACCGGCGTCAAGGGCCAGGTTTTCCTGCTCCTCTCCATTCGGAAACCGCTTCAGGCTTTCTTCCAGATAGGCGTAATGCTCCTTGAGGCCGGCGCGAGCTGCTATCGGCACCACCAGGCGGCGCAGATAGAAGCCTTGAAAATTCTCCGCCGCAGACCCCTCGGGCAGCCGATTGAAATCAAGCACACCCGCACGCCCTCCAGGTCGCAGCAGGCGGCGCAGCTCCCTCAGCCCAGCCCCAGGATCCAAGAGATTTCTGAGGCCGTAGGCCATCACGGCCCCATCAAAGGATTCAGCGGTCATTCCGGTTTCAAGTGCATCCCCCTGTTGCCAGCTCAGAGCCAGCCAGGGCTCCAGCTCAGCCCGTCCCCTGGCCACAAGCAGGGGCTTTTCAGCGGCATCCACGGCCACAACTCGTCCCCCCGGACGGACATGTCGCGCCAGGATCAACGCCAGATCACCAGTTCCGCAACACAGGTCCAGCCACTCCTCCCCGGCTGCAGGACGCAGCCATGCCAGCAGCTGCCGTTTCCAGAGCCGATGTAGCCCCAGGCTCAACAGATCATTGAGCTGGTCATATCGAGGAGCTACGGCATCAAACAGCTCGTTCACCGCAGCGGGGTCGCCGGGCTTCACGACGATCCACCAAGAGTCAGAGCCATCAGCATTGCCTGCCTGCCGCCCTCACCATGTTGATGATCACGCCAGTGGTGAAGTCCAGCTGCGCTTGCTCTGCAGGCCCGATGCCGCTTGCTTTGGTTGCACAGCTTCATCCTGCCTCGAGCGGTCGGATCGGCAGGCCTCGCTGCAGCAGGTCCGCTTTGATCTCGCCAACAGTGAGCACGCCGTCATGCAGCAATGAGGCCAGTAAAGCTGCTGAGGCCCTTCCCTCGGTGAGGGCTTCGGCAATGTGATCAAGGCAGCCGGCACCTCCAGAGGCGATCACCGGCACCGGCACAGCCTCCGCCACTGCAGCGGTGAGTTCCAGGTCATAGCCGGCCTGGGTGCCATCTCCATCCATGGATGTGAGCAGGATCTCGCCCGCCCCGAGCTTGGTCACCTGTCTGGCCCAGTTCACAGCATCAAGGCCTGTGTTCTGACGCCCTCCTCTGACAAAGACATCCCAGCCTGGATTTTCGCTCTGCCTGCGCCTGGCATCAATGGCAACAACGATGCACTGGCAACCGAAACGATCTGCACCCTGGGCCACCAGGTTGGGATCCTTCACTGCCGAAGAGTTCAGGCTCACCTTGTCAGCACCTGCACGCAACAGGGATGTGATGCCATCCAGAGAGCCGATGCCACCACCAACGGTGAATGGAATCGTCACCGCTTCCGCCGTGCGTCTGACCAGATCCACCAGGGTGTCTCTGCCCTCATGGGTGGCGGCGATATCAAGAAACACCAGTTCATCGGCACCGGACTGGCTGTAACGGCAGGCCAGTTCCACAGGATCGCCTGCATCACGGAGGCCGACGAAGTTCACACCTTTGACAACACGGCCATCAGCCACGTCGAGGCAGGGAATCAAGCGAAGCGCAACCATGCTTAGAAGCCACGAAGATGAAAGGAAAGGGGGTACCCTTGGCCGAAGTTCTTAATAGGAGCAGGTGTGGCGGAAAAAGATGGCAGCGGCGGTTTGATGGCATTTGTGGGCACCTTGCTCGGGGCTTCGGCAATTGATTCAACGGATTGGCTTGCCGGCATCAATGTCGGTTCGAAGATTCGTGTGACCCGGGTCCGTGACCGAATCCCTGCTGAGCTTGTCACCACTCTGCAGGCTGATGCCACCGGCACCGTCAAAGAGTTCAAGTCTGTCGACGGCAACGGGATCGGTGCTCTTGTTGAGCTGAACAGCGGACCGACGCTGTGGTTCTTCGCTGACGAGATCACAGCTGCCTGAACGCACTACGTGAGCGACTCCCCCTCCTCCACCACCACGGAAACCTCCACAACCGCTGCTGGAGGTGCACGCCAGCTGCTTGGAATCAAGGGTGCTTCCAAGTCGACCAACATCTGGAAGCTGCGTCTGCAGCTGATGAAGCCGATCACCTGGGTGCCACTGCTCTGGGGTGTTGTCTGTGGTGCTGCAGCCAGTGGCAATTTTCAATGGCGGCTTGCCGATGTGATTGCATCTCTGGCCTGCATGCTGATGAGCGGTCCCCTGCTCGCCGGTTATACCCAGACCATCAACGACTACTACGACCGCGATATCGACGCCATCAACGAGCCCTACAGGCCAATACCATCCGGCGCCATCCCCCTCTTTCAGGTGAAGCTGCAGATCTTGGTTCTGCTGTTCGCAGGTCTGGCTGTTGCCTATGGCCTCGATCTCTGGGCCGATCACACCACCCCTGTTGTGCTGCTGCTCGCCCTCGGGGGGTCATTGATGAGTTACATCTATTCAGCCCCACCTCTGAAGCTCAAGCAGAACGGCTGGATCGGCAACTATGCCCTCGGAGCCAGTTACATCGCCCTCCCCTGGTGGGCAGGGCAGGCCCTGTTCGGCCAACTCACCTGGCCAACGGCTCTGTTGACTCTGGCCTACAGCCTTGCAGGCCTGGGAATCGCCGTGGTGAACGACTTCAAAAGTGTTGAGGGGGATCGTGCCCTAGGGCTTAATTCCTTGCCGGTGGTGTTCGGAATCAAGAGGGCAAGCTGGATCAGTGCAGGCATGATCGATATCTTCCAGATCGCCATGGTCGGAGTGCTGATGTTCATCGGTCAGCATCTCGCCGCAGTGATGCTGGCTTTGCTGATCGTGCCCCAGATCACCTTTCAGGACATCTGGCTGCTGCGAGACCCCGTTGAATTTGATGTGAAGTATCAGGCCACAGCGCAGCCATTCCTGATTATGGGCATGCTTGTCACGGCGTTTGCGGTGGGCCACAGCTCATTGACCCAGGTCATGTGATCCGAACCCGTCTTCAATGGATCGTTCTGGCTGGAACGGCAGGGGCCATCGGAACTGGTGTCGCCCTTTCGCAGGGGTTGCTGACGGGTGTTGTTGATGGGACGCTCCCCGATGCCAGAGGCATCGCCACATTCAATCGGCCGGGGACGATCACCATCCTTTCCACCGATAGCCGGGTGATTCAGAAACTCGGACCTGCCACCCGCGAGAAGGTGCAGGCCGGCAAGATGCCGATCCTGGTGGAGCAGGCGTTCATCGCCGCAGAAGACCGTCGCTTCTATCAACACAACGGTGTGGATCTATGGGGCATCGGTCGGGCCGTGATCACCAATCTGCGCGAGCGATCGGTTCGCGAAGGCGCCAGCACGATCACCCAGCAGCTGGCACGCACGGTTTTCCTGAGTCAGGACCGAACCCTGATGCGCAAGCTCAAGGAAGCGGCCCTGGCCTACAAGCTTGAACGACAGCTCAGCAAGCAGCAGATCCTTGAGCAATATCTGAATTACGTCTATCTCGGCGCCAGTGCCTACGGCGTATCCGATGCTGCCTGGGTCTACTTCTCCAAGACACCTGCTCAACTCACCCTGCCGGAGGCGGCTCTGATCGCAGGCCTGCCCCCGGCTCCTTCGGTGTATTCGCCACTCGTCAACCCCGATATTGCCCTGCAGCGCAGGTCCCTTGTGCTTGAAAGGATGGAGCAGACCGGTTTCATCACCCGCACCGAAAAGAAAGAGGCGCAGTCGAGCCCTCTGGCGCTGAAGCCGGCCATTCCGAAATATTTCAACAGTGCTGCGCCCTATTTCACCAGCTGGGTTGCTCAGCAGCTCCCGAAAATGCTCAGCACAGAGCAACTGGAGCTGGGGGGCCTCAAGATCCGCACGAGCCTGAACTTTGCCTGGCAGCAGGAAGCCCAGCAGGTGATCCGCAAGAACACCCGTGGCGAGTTGGAAGGCGCCATGGTCTCGATCGAGCCCGGCACAGGACTGGTACGGGTGATGGTGGGTGGCAAGAA
>DASCPR010000245.1:0-4783 GCA_036012625.1 Prochlorococcaceae cyanobacterium Fu_MAG_50 | reverse complement strand
CAAAAGTTCTGGATACGAAGCATGAGAAGAACCCTTATCTAGGATCTCTATTATCATAATAGGAAGCTCAATAACAAGGAGCGTGAATATAATTGCGAACGTGGCTTCGGCAATTCCCTTCCAAGGTGCTCCTGTTGAGCTCGCCCCAAAGATCCTTGTGTATCTCATGTTATTATAAGAACTATTTTCTACTATAGCTTATTCGCTCCAGCCTCACGCTGGGAACATACTCTCGCAAGCGAGGGAATAGATTTTAGCGCTTGATTAGAGAAAACAGAGCCAACTCATATCGCGACGCCAAGCCAGACAAGCAACAGCAGAAATAACTCTAAATAGAATCTGCTGACTCAAAGCTGATTCCCAAAGTTGATGGATACTGATTTGTGCCCAATAAGAACCCTGATCACCCCTAGATCTGCTGCACAGGCGTCTTCTTGTTGAGCAGCAACAGCCTGGAGGGGAGAACCAGCGAAGGCAAGAGTTGAAACGTTCAACTCACTCTCAAGCCTGCAGGCCACGTCTTCCTTAACGACGTGAAATCAAAGGCAAGGGAGGCCTCCGCCAGCCTCTGCTTGCTCAACACAGTGTTGGTGACTGAGGTTTCCTTTCTCAGCACAGAAGCTCACCAGTAGCGCCTCCTTCGTGCCGCCGCCACCGCCAGCGCCGCCACGGTGAAACAGGTCAAGCCCAGAGGAATCAACGCCTGCCAGGCACTGCCATGCACCTGGTCGGCAACGACGAGCATCAGGCAGACTTCGAGATCCTTTGAGAGAGCGTAGACTTGGCTAAAACAATTGCGCGCTTGATTTGTCAAAAACCTTCTTAAGGCATCAAGATTTTACGATGTTTAGCTATTAGTCAATAACTCCTATTTATCATCAAAACCTTCAACCCTCTTGTTGTTGCTGCAGTTGCTGGTGTCAGCATCTTTAGCATTTCGTGCAGCAGCCAGCAAGCATTAGGGAGCCAGCAAATCAAGTGAAATCAAATATGTTGAGTCAATTGAGGATCCTTCGGATGACGTCTTATTTGCAGCCAGCAAAGTCTTAGGGAAACACGGTTTTGTAGGCTACAAAATGACGACTGAAATTAACGTACACAGTGATCCATCAGTCACTGAAATTGTCTTTATAAAAGACGGCAAGACAGTTGAAGTTGATATTCAGCAAGATTCAGCAGCCTGTATGGGTGCATGGGACAGAGACGATCACTGCGCAGCCGCGATTGCTGCGCAGCTGGCTCGAAGGCCCATGGAAAGGATCCAGGGGCAACCCTGGTCAGGAGCTGAATCAGCGGTGGCGCAACTGCGCCATCGCACTGGCATGCAGGGTTTTGAGCTGGGCATGCTTTCTGGCCCATGCCAGCTGCTGAGCCATGGCATAGCGCTGATCGAGCAGGTCTCGATGCACCGCAAGCTGGGCCTGACGGGAGACCTGCAGGCGGCGCTGATGGTCCCGTTGATCAGACCAGGCAATGAACTCTGCGGCAGCACAACGCCTGCGACTGAGGACACTGGGCCGATAGCGAAGCGGAAGAGAGCAAGCCAGCTCTTCAACCGACGGGTCCACCGACGCTGCTGAGGAAGACGGAACAACCATTGCAGGACTCCAAACAAGGTTCACAAGATCATTCTGTATCAACGACTACAGAATTTGCGATTCCTTTGCGAAAAGTATCGGTGGAGTTTGGTGTCTGCTCCCGACCCAGGCGCTGAAATGGAGGTCAACACGATCTGATCCATGGCGCCGCCGCCCCTCACCAAGCTCGCCTATCAGACCCTTCAACAGGGGAAAAGCCTGGCTGGCCTTGCCCACAAGGAACTGAGCTCACAGCTGATGAAACTTGTGGCGCCTGAAGCCATGCCCAGAACACGACCGATCTCCTCTGACTCATTGCGTCTGCTCAGACGGTCGATGGCGGATCTAGAACAACTCGACTGGCAGGATGCCGAAGACGGGATTTACCCGGAAAGTCTGCTGTTCGACATCCCCTGGCTGGACTATGCCAGCCATTACCCCCTGGTATGGCTGGATCTTCCCGCCTATTGGCAGCGAAGGCGCACCCGCAATATCAAAGACCTCCCCAAAGACACAAACCCGGAGATCTATCCCGCCTACTACCTCCAGAATTTTCACCATCAGACAGATGGATACCTCAGCGATCACTCCGCCAGTCTTTATGACCTGCAGGTCGAGATCCTTTTCAATGGCACCGCTGATTGCATGCGCCGAAGGTTGCTGGCACCACTGCGGCGGGGGCTGAAGCATTTTAAGGATCGGCCCTCGGCATGCCTGAGGGTGCTTGATATCGCGACAGGCACCGGGCGCACACTCAAGCAGATCCGGGCTGCGCTACCTGAGCTGGAACTGATCGGCCTCGATCTTTCCTCGGCGTACCTGGGCCAGGCCAACAGGTGGCTCAACAATCGCAGAGGAAATCTGATCCAATTGGTGCGTGGCAATGGCGAAGATCTGCCCTTCAGCAATGGCGGGCTTCAAGCCGTGACCTGCGTCTTCCTGCTCCATGAACTGCCTGCATCGGCCCGGCAGAACGTTCTCAGCGAATGCTGGAGGGTGCTTGAACCAGGAGGAGTGTTAGTGCTGGCCGACTCCATTCAGCTCAAGGATTCGCCTCAATTCACTGATGTCATGGAGAACTTCCAAAGTATTTTTCACGAGCCTTTCTACAATGACTACATCAACGATGACATTGACGCGAGATTGCACACAATTGGCTTTGAAGGGATCACGGCAGAGTCCCATTTCATGACCAGGGTCTGGTCAGCAAGAAAGCCCGGTGATGCCAGTCATGAACGGATTTGCTGACAAGGCACCTTGTCATCTGAGATCAGATCAATAGGCTGCGTCTATTCCCCAAGGGACCAAATGACCAATCCCTTTAGGCTTCGATGGTTGCAGGGATGGACCTTCCAGATTGTGTTCATGGAAGGCAAGACTCAGATCGAGGCCCATGGATTCGGCATCTGCCTGAGAAGTGCCTTGCTTACAGGTGAAAGCCCTAAAGCAGCCGCTGATCGTCTTGTGCTTGCGGAGGATCAACGCAGAAGAGCGTTGCATTCCGCCTGGAGCAGGGGGAATGAGCTGCCGGCGCCGGCAAAGATGTCGGTTCCCCTGTTGAGCAACGCCATCTCTGAGGAAGCAGATTCACTGGTTGTGGTTCGTCAGGATTGCCCAGTGGCCGTGTAAGCCAAAGCCACTCCAGATCAACGCTGACTGAGCCAGCTGGCGAGAACAAGCGCTGGACCACCCCATCGCAACGCCCGCCAGAGCCAATCACCTTGACGCTCCGGCAAGGGCCAGCCGGGAATCGAGGTGTCCATCAACAGCCTGCCGACCCGTTGTCGCTGACGGGTTCGTCGCACCTGCACTCCACTGGATTGACCTGCCGAGCGGGCCTGAACCTGCCCCTGCAGCATCAAGCTCGCGGCACGATGGAGCCAACGCAGTGGTTGAAGGCCTGACTGTTTCACCATCTCACTTCCCAGCCGATCCAAGCAAGATAGAGCCAGAGAACAAACCATCAGATGAACAACAGCAGAACGCAATGGCCCGAAAATGCCAGCAGCCTGGCCTGCGAGCTACATCGGCAACTGTCCCTCAACGAAAACAACTGGCATCAATTCAAAGGTGATGCAGACCGCCGGGCGGCTGAACTTCTGGCAGGGGCGATGGTGCAGCTGCTCAAGGGGGGGGAGCGCAGCGAAGTGGAGGCGATGTTGGAGCAGGCGCTCCGATGGTGGCGCGATGAACTCAAGGATCCTGGCTGCGGCAGACATTGATCGAACAAGCAGCCGAATGCTCAACTCAAACAAGCTGCGGGATTTGTCTTGTCGATCTCAAGGCAAGGCATCAAGAACTTGAGCAAGGAACCATTTTGAAAGCAGGGGGAAACACCACTTGAGAAACAAGCGACCAAAGAGTATCAAAAGGAGTAGAAATTAAATCCACAACTTATTGGCTCTGATTTAAAGCATGGCCAAACATCAGCAGCAGATCAATTGAATTTTTCAACAATAATTCAACGTATGAAAGTTCAATAAAAAGGCAAAAGGGCTACAAACGATGTAAGTGAACCAATGATCTAAACCATCGATCCAACTGCCAAAATACAACGGTAAAGCGGCTGTAGCCGTTTTAACTGGTGGGGTTTTCAGGACGCGATGGACTTTTCAATTGCTGCCTTCAGCTCAGCGGATTCAGGAGCGACAGCACTTTTGAAACGGCTGATGACGTTGCCATCTCTAGCAATCAGAAACTTCTCGAAGTTCCAGGTCACATCTCCACTTGGCTCCACCTGGTTGAGAGTTGTGTAGGGCTCAGTGGTGGAACCCTTGGCATGAACCTTATCGAACAATTCAAAGCTGGCGCCAAAGTTAGTGGCACAAAAACTCTTGATATCGCTCAAGCTGCCTGGTTCCTGTCCACCAAAGTCATTGCAGGGAAAACCAAGCACGACAAGGCCTTGCGGACCATAGGTGTCCTGCAACGCCTGCAGACCTGCATATTGCTTCGTGAACCCACAACGGCTGGCGACATTCACGATCAGAAGCACCTTGCCTGCATAGACAGCTAGGGTTTTCGCTTCACCCTCAGGGGTCGTCACAACAACCTCATTCACATTAATGGCCATAGGTTCTGTGCACAGGAAATCAGAGGCTAGCCAGATCGCCAATGAATTGAAGTCTTGCCACGGCATGGTCGACTCGTCACTGAGTTCTTAGCTGCTAAACAGGTTGCAAAGCCAAGTCCGTTGAGTAACGCTG
>DASCPR010000244.1:0-6793 GCA_036012625.1 Prochlorococcaceae cyanobacterium Fu_MAG_50 | reverse complement strand
TCGGCTGCCGCGTCCGCCTTGTCCTCATTAGGGGAGGTGTCCTTCGAATCCGCTGACATCCCAGCTCCGGTTATTTCGACAAACAACCAGCTTACCTGCTGATCAACCCTCTTTCGGCGAAGCCTTGCCTGGTTTTCGTGGCCAGAGCCGTTGCTGCAGCAGCCCGATCCCGGTGATCAGCATCCAGAGCAGACCAAGGGCATTGAGCAGAACGACTACGGGCTCAGCCCTCTGCCCAAGCCATTCCCCTTGGTGCAGGACCATCAACCAGTGCACCTGGTCACGGGAAAAACCACCCCAATCTCTGGCCAGTCGATAGCTCACACCGCTGAAGACGGTGATCAGCAGTGGCAGAGTCACCCAGGGAGCGAGCCACAGATGCAGCTGGCGTGCCTGCTTGATGAAGCGCATTCACCCCACAAGCGGAGGGATCATTGATAGCTTGTCATCATTGGGTGCTGCGGACTGAGACTGACTGGCCATCACATCGTCCCTGCCGAAATCGATCTTGATGCTGCGGCTCGATGAATCTTTTTGCTGAACTTCTCAATTCCACGACTGAATCGAGTGCCACGTCCATAGGACCAAGGATTCAGAAGCACCGAGGGGTTGAGATCAAATCGGCCCGTGAGCTCAAGATCATGGGCAGGGCCAGCGAAATTGTGGCCACCGTTTTACGGGAGGTGATCTCCCTTGCCGAACCAGGACAGACCACCGCAGATCTCGATGCCTATGCCGAGAAACGCATCCGTGAGATGGGGGCGACCCCAAGTTTCAAGGGCTATCACGGTTTCCCGGCAAGCATCTGCGCCAGCATCAACAACGAGGTGGTTCATGGCATCCCCAGCTCCAAGCGTGTGATCAAGGCTGGCGATCTTTTGAAAGTCGATACCGGGGCTTATTTCGATGGCTATCACGGCGATAGCTGCGTCACCATCAGTATTGGCGAGGTCTCCGAACAAGCTCAGTTTTTGAGTCGGGTGGCTCAGGAGTCGCTGATGGCGGGCCTGGCTCAGATCAAGCCGGGGAACACCCTGCTTGATATCGCCGGCGCCGTAGAGGATCACGTCAAGGGGAATGGCTTCAGCGTTGTGGAGGATTACACCGGCCATGGTGTGGGCCGCAATCTGCATGAGGAGCCTTCCGTCTTCAATTTCCGTACCGACGTCATGCCTAACGTCACCCTCCGCCCAGGGATGACCCTTGCCGTGGAGCCCATTCTCAATGCAGGCAGCAAGGCTTGCCGCACCTTGCGGGATCGCTGGACTGTCGTCACCAAGGATGGGAGTCTCTCCGCCCAGTGGGAGCACACCATCGTTGTGACCTCAGATGGCTGCGAGATTCTTACGGATCGCGGCGATTCCCCGTTGCGTTGAAAGGGCTCTGTTCCCCTAGGGGTTCTGCCTGAGCAGCCGGCCATAGATCCAGCGGGCCAGCTCCGTGAGGGGCATCAGCACATAGGTCAGCGGATTCGGGGTGACGATGATCAGGCTCAGGCCCAGTTCAACCTGTTTGATCACCTGGTCTGCCACCAGATCTGCAGACATCACGCCGATCGGATTGAGTTCGGAGCGGAACGGGCCCAGCACCAGCTTGCGGATTCTCAGGGCGCTTCTCTGCTCTAAGGAACGGTTGCACCAACGCAGGCTGACGAGTTGGCCGATCAAGCGTTTACTGATCTCGTAGGCGGGGCTCAAGGCTGGCTGGATTTCCGCCTCGGAGGTGTTGATCCAGAGTTCACAGGGCAGGGCGCTGCTGTTGCGATCAGGGCCAATGCCATCACTGCGATGGCCAGCAAGGCTGTTGCGATCACTGACGACGGCTTCGAACCTCTCCATCAGACGCCAGCTGCTGAGGGCATTCACCTCGAGGGCTGCATTGAGAGCCTCAGGGCTCTGGCCGCCATGGGGGTTGATGCCGTGATTGAGCACGAGGATGTCGAGATCCCGGAGGGTGTCGTCAAGGGCTTGTTCCGCCCCGCATTGCCAGCGCACCCATTGCTGGGGTTCATCGGTGCAACAGGTGCTGGCAGGAATGGATCCGTGGGTCAGCCCCACAACAATGGCTCCCCTTGAACGCAATTGTTTGGCAAGGGCCTGCCCCAGTCGGCCGCGGGCACCGGTGATACCGATGCGACGCTGAGCCCATCGATTGGCCGTTGAGCTGCTCTGTGTCATCCCTTCAGCTTGGGGCATGCTTGAAGAGCGCTGATCGATGCTGTTGTCAACGCCTCCAGATGTGGCCCAGTCGGCTCTGTTCGCCCCTTATTGCGGAGGGCTTGCAAGACAGGGGGAGCTTCTCAGTGCACTGCGGTTGCTTGCCACGGGGCATCTCAGTGGTGAGAGGCCCCTCAGCGGCGGCAAGGCTCACCGGTTCAAGTTCAGCTGGAGGCAGGGCGCATCGCCGATGGAACCCAGCGACTGTCAGCTGAGTTTTCCCGATCAACCTGAGATCTCATACAGCTTTGCTGCCCCCACCCATCAACTTGTTGACTGGCTGATGGATTGTTCAGATGACCGGCAGACAGGGGATCTGCCGGATCGGTTCTGGAGCTGGTTGCTGCTTGGAGAGGAAACGCCTGGGGGTTGAGGCCTAAATTGCGAAGCTGATTGAAAAGGGACTCTGGTCATGGGAACGACCTTGCTGATCGGATCCTGCGAGCCATTCAGCGGGAAATCAGCGCTTGTTCTGGGGCTAGGCCGTTATCTGATGGTGGCTGGTCAGCAGCTCTGCTTCGGCAAGCCACTCGCCACCAGCGTTGAATGGGACCCAGAGCAGGAGTCCCTGCCGGAAGAGCTGATCGATGACGATGTGCGCTTCGTCGGCGAGACCCTCGGCCTCGAGGAGAGTCGCTTGATTCCCTCCCTGCATCTGTTGGCCCCTGCCACGGCTGATCAGCGCTTGGCGGCGGCGCAGCTGGAGCCAGGTCCTGGTTTCCTGCACCTGCAACAGCAACTTCAGCGCAGCTCGAATGAGTTCACGATTCTGGAAGCTGCCGGCAGCCTCCATGAAGGTCTGCTCTATGGCCTCAGCCTTGTTCAACTGGCCCGGGGCCTGAAGGCGCCTGTGGTGCTGGTTCATCTCTGGCAGGACAGTTGCAGTGTTGATGCACTGCTGGCAGCCAAGCAAGAGCTTGGGGATCATCTGCTGGGAGTTGTGCTCAATGCGGTGACCCCTGAGGAGGTGAAGATGCTTGAGGATGAGGTGGTGCCAGCGCTGGAAAGCCTTGGCCTCAGTGTGTTTGGGGTGATGCCCCGCTCACCGTTGCTGCGCAGTGTCACCGTGGGCGAGTTGGTGCGCCGGCTGGATGCGCGGGTCATCTGCTGCGATGAGCGCCTTGAACTTCTGGTTGAGACCCTCAGTATCGGCGCGATGAATGTGAATTCCGCCATGGAGTTCTTCCGCCGTCGCCGCAACATGGCGGTGGTGACAGGGGCCGATCGAACGGATATTCAGCTTGCGGCTCTTGAAGCCTCGACCCAATGCCTGATCCTCACCGGTGCTGGTGAACCTCTGCCGCAGTTGATCAGCCGTGCCGAAGAACTGGATGTGCCGTTGCTCAAGGTTGACCACGACACTCTCTCGACTGTGGAGGTGATCGAACAGGCTTTTGGCCATGTGCGTCTGCATGAAACCGTCAAGGCCACCTATGCCTTCCGTTTGGTGGAGGAGCATTGCCAGCTGGCCAGATTGATGGAAGCCTTCAAGAGTTTTTTGCCAGCTCAGTAAACGCTGCTAACTTCAAAAAGTTGCTGAAGGGATGTCCTTGAGTCAATCCCTGGATCTGCCTGCCCTCGACAAGGTCGACACCCTTGCCCAGGAGCTGGCACTGCTGCAGGACAAGGGCAAGCGCAGAATTGCGATGCTTGGCAGCAGACATGTGCCTGTGGTGGCCATTCATCTGTTGGAGCTGGTGGCGCGGGCTCTTGCCCAGGAGGGCCATTCTCTGATCACCTCAGGCGCCCAGGGGGTGAATGCGGCGGTGATTCGTGGGGTGCTTGAGGTGAACCCAGCCAGCCTTACGGTGTTGCTTCCCCAGAGCCTTGATCGACAGGTGCCTGAAATTCGTGATCAGCTGGAGAGTGTGCTGCATCTGATTGAGAAGCCTGAGCATGATGATCTACCGCTGCCGATGGCCAGCAGTCTTTGCAATCAGGAAATCATCAGCCGCTGTGACCAGCTGATCTGTTTCGCCTTTCATGACAGTGAAACCCTGCTCACCAGCTGCCGCAGCGCTGAGGACATGGGCAAGGTGGTGAGCCTGCTCTTCTTTGATTGATCGTCTAGAGAGGCGGCAGGGGCAGGACCTGCAGCCGGGTGCCATGTCGCCCGATCACAAGCACTTGATCACCAACCTTGAGAGTTGTTTGCTTGTCGATTGAGATCGCCGCCCAGCTTTGCGCCTGCCAACGCACGCGACCTTCGCCACCGGTGCAGATTGGTGCAATCACCTCAGCAAGGTCTTGGCTTTGCCGTAGCGCGGCTGCAGAGGGATGGCGTCGACGGGACAAGCGTTTCAACCAGAGGCTGCCAGCTAAAACAATCCCAGCAAAGAGCAGGATCTGCAGTAACGCTGGTATCGCAATGATTCCGCTGAGGATCGAAACCAGCAAGGCTCCAAGAGCCGCAAAGATCAAACTGTCAACGCTGGGTTGAGCAAGCCCCAGTGCCAGGAGAAGACCAGCGAGAACAAGCCAGATCAGGGGCATCCAGGTGGAAGGAAGCAAGGCTTTTTGAGTGGCTGCGCTTCCACTCTGGGCAGGCATGGTTGATGGGGTGGACTTTCGTGTGTCCCTTGATTCATTGCCTGGTTTTTTCAGGAAGGCATCCCCACAACCCTGAAGGGGCGAGTGGATCTGGCCGCTGCGTGCTGTTGATTGGCCAAGTTTGTGGGTTGGCTTCAGTCTGATCAGAGCCATTCACCTTGACTCAGCTTCAATCTGCTGCTTCTCTTATTCTTTTTTGTTCAGTCTCTTGGTTCAGCTTGTTTGTTTAGTTTCTTGTTTTAGTTTCTTGGTTTAGCCTACTCACTGCCAGTGATCGTGCTGACTGATCAGCCTGAGGCTATCTGTGATAAAGGCGTACTGAGGTAGATCCATTGTTGTGAAAGGATTGGGCCCCTTGTTGATCAGAAATACAGCACCCTTCTGGCCGTCTTTGCTGATGATTGAAAGTGAGAGGTAACCGATATTCGATCCACTGTGAAACAGGTAATCACCCTTTGGGTTCTCCTGCGCAGACTTGTTGCCGATGAAGAATCCCAGGCTGCGTGTTGGTGATGAGCTGGGAAGAATCAAGGCCTCGGCCAGGGGTTGGTTGATCAGATCATCCTTTCCCTTAAGTGCACGGGTGAAGGCCAGATTGAAGCGGGCCAGATCGATTGCGGTTGTCCAGAGCAGTCCGGTGGAGAGGATCGGATTGCGCATCGGCGCCTGTTGATGGACTCTGCCATCAGCGTCGTAAGGAAGCGCGATACTTGAAGAGTCTTCCAGGAAGAAGTTGTCGTCAAAGGTGCTGTTATTCATGCCTGCCGGTTTGAGCACCAAAGCCTCCATCAAGGTCTGGAAGGGTTTTGCGGCGATGGTCTCCAGGGCCGGCTGCAGCACCGAGTAGCAGCCATTGCAATAGGCATAGCGTTCCCCTGGCACGCCGTTAACCGTTACCGGTGGGTTGGTGGCCGGTGGTTCTCCGCGCAACAACTGCACCAGTGAGGGCAAGGGTTGCTTGGGGCCGCAGCAGCCATCGGGATAGGGCGTGGTGAGGGCAGCGCTGTGATTCAGCAGCATCCGGAAGCTCACCGGCACCTTGGCGGTGTAGTTGTTCTCAGGGATTTTCCATCCCTTGAGATAGCGGTTCACCGGTTCATCCAGGGCGATGTCTTTGACGGCAAGCAATTTCACCACCGCCAGAGAGGTGAGGGTTTTGGTGATCGAATTGGCCGTAAACAAGGTGGCCGTGGTGACCGGCCGCTGTGTGGCTACATCCGCCACCCCGAAGCCCCTGGCCCAGGCAATTCTGCCGCCATCAATCACGGCGATCGAGGCACCGGGGATGGCCATCTGCTGCCGACGGGTCTCAATGGCCTGCTGAAGGCTATGGATAGATGGCTTCCTGTCAACGGTTGGCGCACCTGTGCTTGCTTGCGCCATAGCCAGCAGGCAGAGGCCTGAGCTTGCTGCCGTAAGCACTCTCAGATTGGATCTGTTCATGACGGGTTTGTGCCGATCAACTGTCATGCCAGATCAGCTGCATTTTTCGCTTGCAACCTATTTTGCGGCTGGCTGATGGAGTTGGGCTGAATCACGCCGCATCAGCCAATCATCAGCCCCTGATCAATGCTTGCAGGCCTTCTGTGTAAAGGATGCCGCTGCAGAGCAGAGCGCTGGCCCAGCACAAGGCCCGCAGGGGCGGCAGATTGCCCACGTAAGCGCCGATGTAGAGCAAGCGCAGCAATGGGTGCAACAGGGCCGCTGCCACGGCCGCCTCAGCTAAGGGGCCTCTATGCAGAGCTGCGACCAGGGCCAGCACCGCTGCTGGGGCATGGATGCTGAAGGCTTCGAAGCTGTTCTGGTGTGCCCAGCTGGCCCGCTTCCCCCAGGCGGGGAAGCGCTCGAACATGGTGCGCGGTGCAGCCAGATCAGCCATGCTGAAATCCGCCTGGGAACGGGCGGCGCCGAGGGGAATGATGCTGGCCACCACCACACCGCCGGAGAGCACCAGAGACCAGGCATAGGGAGCGGCGGTGGTGGTTGTAAACAGCGAGAGGAATGCCATCGGATGGTCTGGAATCCCT
>DASCPR010000243.1:0-3929 GCA_036012625.1 Prochlorococcaceae cyanobacterium Fu_MAG_50 | reverse complement strand
GCAGCCTTTGCTTGAGGCGGCCTTTTCGATGAAACGGCCCCCGTGAAAGCCTCGCTGATCAGATCAGCGTGAGATCTGGCTGCACAATGGGCTGAGAAGCTCGCTCCTCTGCACTCTGTGTCACCCCCAACACTGATTGACAGTCACTGCCACATCGTTTTTCGAAACTTCGATGACGATCTTGATGAGGTGGCAGAGCGCTGGCGGCAGGCCGGTGTGGCTTCCCTGTTGCATGCCTGTGTGGAGCCCGCTGAGATCCCTGCGATCCGAGCTCTTGCTGATCGTTTCCCGGAGCTTCGCTACTCCGTCGGAGTGCATCCCCTGGACACTGAACATTGGCAGCCGGACACCCTGACTGTGTTGCGAAAAGCCGCGCTCGATGATGCCCGGGTCGTCGCCATTGGTGAACTCGGTCTCGATCTGTTCAGGCAGTCCAATTTCGAGAGTCAGTTGGAGGTGCTCAGACCGCAGCTGGATCTGGCCGTGGAGCTTGATTTGCCGGTGATCATTCATTGTCGGGATGCGGCCAAGCCGATGCTGCTTGAGCTCACTCAGCGGCATGCTCAAGGCCGTTGCCCCAGAGGTGTGATGCATTGCTGGAGTGGTTCGCCCGACGAAATGGAGGCTTTCCTTGCCCTCGGTTTCTTCATCAGCTTCAGTGGAACGGTGACGTTCCCGAAGGCGGAAGCCACCCATGCCTGCGCACAACAGGTGCCTGAGAATCGTTTCCTGGTTGAAACCGATTGCCCATTCCTGGCTCCAGTCCCTCGCCGCGGCAAGCGAAATGAACCTGCTTTTGTAGCATCGGTTGCATCTCGATTGGCCGAGTTGCGTGGCCAGCCCCTCGCCGAGGTCGCCAGCAGCAGCACAGCCAACGCCAGAACGCTTTTTGCTCTTCCTTGAGCAAATGAGCACACAATGAGCATGAGTGCTTAAAAGTGTAAGATATTCAATTGGCCTGGCCGGGTTGCAGTTTTCTGCGGCTCCGCCGCCTGAAGAGTCCAGTCTCCTTCCTGTGCTTTGCCGACGTCAGCCATTCTGACCCGAGATCTCTGACCCCAATTGCTTGGCAGCCGTTCCCTTTAAAGAGGGGGCGGCTGCCGTTGCCTTAGGCGTCTTCTTGTCGTGTCTTCAGGCCCGTCGACGATCAGGCCCACCGTTCCCAACAGTTAACTGCAGGTCTCCGCATGAGCAGCAGCGCGATTCAGGTCGCCAAGACCGCCACCTATCTACCTGATCTGGTTGAGGTGCAGCGGGCAAGTTTCAAGTGGTTCCTTGAAAAGGGCTTGATCGAAGAGCTTGAGAGCTTCTCGCCGATCACGGATTACACCGGCAAGCTTGAGCTCCATTTCATCGGCAGTGAATATCGCCTCAAGCGCCCGCGGCATGATGTTGAAGAGGCCAAGCGCCGTGATGCAACATTTGCATCACAGATGTATGTGACTTGTCGTCTGGTTAATAAAGAAACCGGAGAGATCAAAGAGCAGGAGGTTTTTATCGGCGAGCTGCCATTGATGACCGAACGGGGCACCTTCATCATCAACGGTGCCGAACGTGTGATTGTGAATCAGATTGTTCGAAGCCCAGGTGTTTATTTCAAGGACGAACAGGATAAGAATGGTCGCCGCACTTATAACGCCAGCGTTATCCCTAACCGTGGCGCCTGGTTGAAGTTTGAAACGGATAAGAATGATCTTCTGCATGTCCGTGTTGACAAGACGCGCAAGATCAACGCCCATGTTTTGATGCGGGCCATGGGCCTTTCTGATAATGATGTTATTGATAAGTTGCGTCACCCTGAGTACTATAAGAAGTCGATTGAGGCCGCTAATGAGGAAGGAATAAGCTCTGAAGATCAGGCGCTGCTTGAGCTCTACAAGAAACTTCGACCCGGTGAGCCCCCCTCTGTGAGTGGTGGCCAGCAGTTGCTGCAGACCCGCTTCTTTGATCCCAAGCGCTACGACCTCGGCCGGGTCGGTCGCTACAAGATCAACAAGAAGTTGCGGCTCACCATCCCCGATACGGTGCGTACCCTCACCCATGAGGATGTGCTCTCAACCCTCGATTATCTGATCAATCTCGAGCTGGATGTGGGTGGAGCAAGCCTGGATGACATTGATCACCTCGGCAATCGCCGTGTTCGTTCCGTTGGTGAACTTCTTCAGAACCAGGTGCGCGTTGGCCTCAATCGTCTGGAGCGGATCATCAAGGAACGGATGACTGTCGGTGAAACCGATTCGCTCACTCCAGCTCAACTGGTGAATCCCAAGCCCCTGGTCGCTGCGATCAAGGAGTTCTTCGGATCCAGCCAGCTCAGTCAGTTCATGGATCAGACCAATCCCCTGGCTGAGCTCACCCACAAGCGTCGGATTTCCGCCCTCGGACCAGGGGGCCTCACCCGCGAACGGGCCGGATTTGCCGTTCGCGACATTCATCCCTCCCATTACGGCCGTCTTTGTCCGATCGAGACGCCTGAAGGCCCCAACGCTGGTCTGATCAATTCCCTCGCCACCCATGCCAGGGTGAATGAGTACGGGTTCATCGAAACACCGTTCTGGAGGGTCGAGCAGGGACGGGTTCTCAAGGAGGGAGATCCGAAGTATCTCTCCGCTGACCTGGAGGACGAGTGCCGTGTTGCCCCCGGGGATGTGGCAACCGATGGTGATGGTCTGATCCTTGCTGATCTGATTCCGGTTCGATACCGACAGGACTTTGAGAAAGTCCCCCCGGAGCAGGTGGATTACGTGCAGCTTTCCCCCGTTCAGGTGATTTCCGTTGCCACCTCCCTGATCCCTTTCCTGGAGCACGATGATGCCAACCGGGCTTTGATGGGATCAAACATGCAGCGTCAGGCGGTGCCGCTGCTCCGCCCCGAGCGGCCTCTGGTGGGCACAGGCCTTGAGACTCAGGTGGCCCGTGACTCGGGCATGGTCCCCATTTCAAGGGTGAATGGCACCGTGACCTACGTGGATGCCAACGCCATCGTTGTTCAAGACGAGGAAGGGTTTGAGCACACCCATTACCTACAGAAATATCAGCGATCCAATCAGGACACCTGTCTGAATCAGCGTCCGATTGTTCACCATGGTGACCAGGTGATCATGGGTCAGGTTCTGGCGGACGGCTCCGCTTGTGAAGGTGGTGAGATTGCCCTTGGCCAGAACGTCCTGCTCGCCTATATGCCATGGAATGGATATAACTATGAGGACGCAATTCTGGTGAGTGAGCGTCTTGTTAGTGATGACCTTTATACCTCTGTTCATATTGAGAAGTACGAAATTGAGGCTCGCCAGACCAAGCTTGGGCCAGAGGAAATCACCAGAGAGATCCCGAATGTTGCAGAGGAGAGCCTTGGTAATCTTGATGAAATGGGCATCATCCGCGTCGGTGCCTATGTCGAGAGTGGTGACATTCTTGTTGGCAAGGTGACTCCTAAGGGGGAATCTGATCAGCCACCTGAGGAGAAACTGCTTCGCGCCATCTTTGGGGAGAAGGCCCGCGATGTTCGCGATAATTCACTGCGCGTGCCTAGCACTGAGAGAGGGCGGGTTGTTGACGTTCGCATCTATACCAGGGAGCAGGGTGATGAGCTCCCCCCAGGTGCAAACATGGTGGTGCGGGTTTATGTCGCCCAGCGCCGCAAGATTCAGGTGGGAGACAAGATGGCTGGACGCCATGGGAATAAGGGAATCATCAGCCGGATTCTTCCTCGTGAAGATATGCCTTACCTGCCTGATGGAACTCCGGTGGATATTGTCCTCAACCCACTGGGCGTTCCCAGTCGGATGAATGTGGGTCAGGTGTTTGAGTGTCTGATGGGTTGGGCGGCTTCCAATCTTGATTGCCGGGTCAAGGTGGTTCCCTTTGATGAAATGTATGGGCCGGAAAAATCACAGCAGACCGTCACGACCTATCTAGAGGAGGCTGCG
>DASCPR010000242.1:0-6234 GCA_036012625.1 Prochlorococcaceae cyanobacterium Fu_MAG_50 | reverse complement strand
ACACGTCGTCGAGGTCCTCAGCAGGGTGATGACCTGCGCTACGACCTCACCATCGACTTTGAGCAGGCGGTGTTCGGGCAGGAAAGGGAAATCAAGGTGCCCCATCTGGAAAGCTGTGACAGTTGTTCCGGTAGTGGTGCCAAGGCTGGTAGTGGCCCCACCACCTGTTCCACCTGTGGAGGGGTTGGACAGGTGCGTCGGGCAACCCGCACCCCCTTCGGCAGTTTCACCCAGGTCGCTGAATGCCCCGGCTGCGATGGCAGTGGCCAGGTGATTGGTGACCCATGCAATTCCTGTGGTGGGCAGGGTGTCCATCAGGTCCGCAAGAAACTGCGCATCAATATTCCTGCCGGTGTGGATTCCGGTACCCGTCTGCGTGTGTCCGGTGAGGGCAATGCTGGTGCCCGAGGCGGTGCTGCGGGTGACCTCTATGTGTTCCTATCGGTGAAACCCCATTCCAGGCTTCGCCGTGATGGTTTGACAGTGCTCTCCGATGTGAAGGTCAGTTATCTGCAGGCCATCCTCGGCGACAGCATTGAAGTGGAGACCGTTGATGGTCCAACCGCTCTTGAGATTCCCGCCGGTACACAGCCCAATGCCGTGCTCACGCTTGAAAACAAAGGCATTCCCAAACTGGGTAATCCGGTTGCCCGCGGCAGTCAGAGAATTTCTGTCAATGTTCAACTTCCAACCCGTCTTTCCGATGAGGAGCGCGGCTTGCTCGAGGAGTTGGCGAGCCATCATTCCGCCCGGGGAACCCACGATCAAAAGAGTGGTCTATTTGCTCGATTCTTTGGCCAGAAGGGATGAGCTCCCATGGGCAGCAGCCATCAGAGCTGGATCTGCGTGGCACTCCCTGCCCTGTCAATTTCATTCGCTGCAGGCTTGCCCTTGAGGCGCTTGCGCCCGATCAGAGGCTTCAGGTGGACCTTGACCGTGGTGAGCCTGAGGCCATGGTGATTTCAGGGCTTAGGGACGCTGGTCACAGGGTTGATGTGATCGCTGAGGAGGACAACAGGGTGCGGTTGTTGGTGACCTGTCTTGGGGGCTGATCCTCCTGCTTTGAGCGGCACGTTTTCTTCGGGCACGGCTTTGCCAGCAACTGTGGTGGCCTTGCAGGCCAATTACCTCGAGGTTGAGCTCTCAGAGCCTGCCCAGGCAACACGCTTGCTTTGCACCCGTCGCACCCGCCTGGCCCATCAAGGTGCGAACGTTCATGTGGGCGATCAGGTCTGGGTGGAAGCGATTGACTGGCAGCAGTGCCGAGGGGTTGTCTGCAATGTGGAACCCCGCAAGAGCTGGCTTGAACGGCCGCCAGTGGCCAATGTCACCACAGTTGTGGTGGCACTGGCACTTGCCGAACCCAGCTTTGATGCGGATCAGGCCAGTCGCTTTCTGTTAACTGCTGAACAGACGGATCTGGATGTGCAAGTGCTGCTCACCAAGACGGATCTGATCTCGGCTGATGCGCTTGCAGAGCGCATCAGCGCTCTGAGGGCCTGGGATTATCAGCCTTTGGCGGTATCAGCAAAGACAGGGGAGGGTCTTGATCAGTTGATGGGCAAGCTGCAAGGCTCCTTTCTATCGGTGCTCTGTGGCCCTTCAGGTGTAGGCAAGAGCAGCATTCTCAATAGATGTCTGCCGGAGCTGTCTCTCAGGGTCGGGGCGCTGTCGTCAAAATTGCAAAGGGGGCGTCACACGACCCGTCATGTGGAGCTTTTCGCCCTCGAAGGCGGGGCTCGGGTTGCCGATACCCCAGGTTTCAATCGTCCTGATCTACCTGCAGATCCCCGCTGCTTGGCCTCTCTTTTCCCGGAACTTCGCCATCAGCTGGATCCCTATCCCTGCCGGTTCAGGAATTGCCTGCATCTGGATGAGCCCGGTTGTGGAGTGGAGCGAAGCTGGCCGCGTTATGCCTTTTACCGACAATGTCTGCAGGAGATGCGTGGTCTCAGCCGCCCATACCGGGAAGGTTGAGATTGAGTCCGCCGGTGAGTTCTTCCATCCGCTCTTTCATGGTGGCGGTGGAGCGTTCATAGGCCGATTGCAATGCAGCCAGAGTTGCCGCTTCACTGGCTTGCTGGCCTTCAGAGAGCAGCGCAGGGTCTAGATGAACGCGCAGTGGCTGCTGATTGCCGGAGAGCCATATTTTTGCTCTGCCATCGTCGCTGCTTCCCTCGATTTCCATGTCATCGAGCTCTTCCTGAAGCTTCTGAGCGTCTTGCTGGATCTGCTGGGCCTTGCGGAAAGCTTCAGTGAGCTGACCGAAATTTGGAAGTCCGAACCCTGCCATGACGGTTTTGGAAGAGCGTGCAGGTTAAGCGGATGCAGCGAAGCCCAGCCGTTTCACTTCAGGATGAAGGATGAATCCATGGGCCTGCTCAACGCGCTTCTGGACAAGGGCAATCAATGCATTGATATCGGCGGCGGTTGCCCCGCCGCTGTTGACGATGAAGTTGGCGTGAACGGAAGACACTTCAGCTCCTCCGACGCGGGATCCCTTCAGCCCCAATTCCTCGATCAATCGACCTGCTTTCAGGGGTTCGGGGTTGCGAAAGACACTGCCACAACTGGGTAATTGATAGGGCTGTGTGGAGGTGCGATGGCTGAGGTTTCCACTTGTGGTTTTTCCCAGTTCTCTTGGGTCATAGCCAGCCTCCAGTTGAAATCTGGCCGATAAAACAACCAGAGGTTCGATCTGCAAGCGGCTGTGCCGGTAGGCGAAGTCCAGTTCGCTGCGCTTGAGGCTGAATATTTCACCTCCATCAAGACTGAGCACACGAACCGATTCCAGCCAGTCCGCTGTGCAGCCTCCCTGGGCGCCGGCGTTCATCACCGCTGCCCCACCAACCGTGCCGGGGATCCCCACGGCCCACTCGAGACCATGAAGGCCGTTTCTTGCCGCTCGTCTGGCCAGGGCTGGAATCGGTTCGCCTGCCCAGGCCTCGACGATTCCAGTTTGAGGATCCAACCTGCTGCCCTGCAGTTTGCGCAAGCAGAGAGACAGTCCTGAGAGGCCTGAATCGTGAATCAGCAGGTTTGAGCCTGCACCGATCACCCGCCGGGCCAGACCCCGTTCCCTGGCCCAGGCCAGCAGGCTTGTCACGTCCTCCACTGAGGCTGGTTCAGCCAGCCATTCCGCAGGCCCACCAACACGCCAGGTGGTGAAGTCCGCCAGGGAAATCTGAGATTGCGCTCTGACGGTCTCCAAAGATCAGGCCGCTAGCTTGGAAAGCCGCTCTGGTGTTGTGTTCTCAGCTGTCAACCGTCTCCACAGGCTGTTCACATCTCCTGCTCCCATGGCCAGCACCAGATCACCGCTGCGGCTCTGCTCCTGCACCAGAACCGTGAGTTGATCAAGGTTGTCTGCAACAGCAACTTGCAGTTCCGGGGCCAGGCCTCTGATGGTGTCTGCCAGGGATTCGCTGTTTACACCCTCGATTGGCGGTTCGCCAGCTGGATAGAGCGGAGCCAGAAGCAGGCAATCAGCAGCGCCAAGGGCTGTGGCGAAGTCGTTGAGGAATTGCGCTGTGCGGCTGTAGCGATGGGGCTGGAAGACCACCAGCAGACGACGGGGCGGGCAGGGGAGTGGACTTCTGCCACTGCTGACCATCAGCCTGGCCATGGCCAGGGTGGCCTGGACTTCGCTGGGATGATGGGCATAGTCATCAACGATCTGGCGTCCTTCCCATGTCCCTCGGAAATCAAAGCGTCGCCCGGGGGAGCGCAGTTGCCTGAGGCCTGACTGCAGTTGTTCCAGAGACAAACCCTGCATTCGACAGGCTGCAATGGCAGCCATGGCATTGCTGAGATTGTGGAGGCCAGGCAGGGGCAGATGGATCTGACCAACGCGCTCACCGCGTTCATAGAAATCGGCAACGGTCTGATCACCATCAATGGCGACGGGCAGGGCGGCGAACTCAACGCCTTCGGTGGTGTTCACAGACCACCAGGCTGAGGCATCGAAATGCTCCCTCAGGATCGGGCAGTCGTGGTTGGCCAGTAAGCGGCTGCAGCCTTGAGCGAAGCGCTGCATGGTGCTGATCAGGGCATCAAGGCTGTCGTAGTGATCGGTATGGTCCAGTTCAATGTTGGTGATCACCCCCAACTCAGCCTGGAATTTGACAAGCGTTCCGTCGGATTCATCCGCTTCAGCGATCAATAAGCGGCCCTGACCGGCATGGCCGTTGCTACGGAAGCAGGGCACAACACCACCGATCACAGCGGTGGGGTCTTCACCAGCTTCTGCAAGAAGTGTGGTCAGCACTGTGCTGGTCGTTGTTTTGCCATGACTGCCAGCCACTGCAATCGATGGCTGGTTGTTGATCAATGCCGCCAGCAGATCAGAGCGATGCCATATGGTCAGTTGAGCCTCCATGGCGGCCTGCAGTTCAGGATTGCTTGCCGGAATCGCCGTGCTGACCACAACAACAGGTGGCTGCATGCTCTGCATGCAGAGGGCTTGGATGTTTGCCGGGAGCTGGGCGTTGAAGACCTGAACGCCAACGTGTTTCAGCTGCTGCAACGTTGGCGTGTCCCGCGGATCTGATCCGGAAATCCGGTGACCTCGTTCGGCGAGAATCAAGGCCAGAGCAGACATGCCGATGCCACCCACGCCAATGAAGTGGATTGGTTGCTGCCGATTGAGCGTGCTGGCCAAGGGGCAAAACCGGTGACCCGAAAGATAGGTCAACCTGCGGTTGGCGTCCCGTGATCCGTAGGTTTCAGCCTGGTTAAAAGCTGGCAATCCTGAGGGCTGGATCGCGCTGATTTTCAGGAGAGCAAGGACTTTTTACCGAATTTCTGTATGATCGGCGGCCACTTGCGTTGCGGAATCCCCGCCTCTGTTATGACCCTGCGTGTTGCGATCAATGGATTTGGCCGGATTGGTCGCAACTTCATGAGGTGCTGGCTAAGCCGCGGCACCAATACAGGGATTGAGGTGGTGGGCTTCAATGACACCTCTGATCCCCATACCAATTCCCATCTGCTGACCTACGACTCGATGCTGGGTCGGATCAAGGATGTGGAGGTCGGTTACACCGATGACACCATCATCGTCAACGGCAAGACGATCAAGTGCTTCTCAGATCGCAATCCCCTCAATCTCCCCTGGAAGGAATGGGGCGTTGATGTTGTGATCGAATCCACCGGTGTGTTCAACACCGATGTTCTTGCCAGCAAGCACATTGAGGCTGGTGCCAAGAAAGTCATTCTCACCGCTCCTGGTAAGGGCCCTGGTGTAGGCACCTATGTGGTGGGTGTGAATGAAGGTGAGTATCAGCACGATGCTTTCAATGTTCTCAGCAACGCCAGCTGCACCACCAACTGCATGGCTCCGATCGTCAAGGTGATTGATCAGGAATTTGGCATCGTCAAGGGATCGATGACGACTGTTCACAGCTACACAGGTGACCAGAGGATCCTGGACAACAGCCATAGGGACTTGCGTAGAGCAAGAGCTGCGGCCATTAACATCGTGCCCACAACCACAGGTGCTGCCCAGGCTGTTGCCTTGGTTTATCCAGCCGTAAAAGGCAAGCTTGATGGCTTGGCCCTGAGAGTCCCAACCCCCAACGGCTCCTTGGTGGACATGGTGTTCAACGTCAGTCGCGACACAACCAAGGAAGAGGTGAACCAGACTCTTAAATCTGCCTCTGAAGGTGCCATGAAGGGCATTATCAAGTACTCAACTCTGCCCCTTGTCTCCAGTGACATACAGGGAACTGATGATTCAACCATCATCGATGCTCCCCTCACCAAGGTGATGGGTGGCGATCAGGTCAAGATTCTTGCCTGGTATGACAATGAGTGGGGCTATAGCCAGCGGGTTGTTGATCTCGCCGAGCTCGTTGCTAAGAACTGGCGTTGATTCAACCCATCTAGATCGCTTGATGCAGATCGGCTTGCGTTGATCTGCATGGGTGAGTTTCAATCGATTCACTGAACGGTTGAAGCTGAAGCTGCTGAATCTTTTGAAACTTTCCGGGATCGCTGCCTTCCGTTTCAGCAGGTTGTGCCGAAATGTTCAAAGCCCGCTTCAACGGCTTTGAGCTCTTGGCCGTTGTCCCAGCAAACCCTGGCCTCGCCAGGGCCCATCACACCGATCTGTCGGCTGCCAGGGATCTTTGCAAGCCAGGCACGTGCCCAGCTTTCTGGAAGGCTGAGCACCAATTCAAAGTCCTCACCTCCACTGAGGCACCATTGATCCCAGAGAGGCCCTTGAGGCCAGCC
>DASCPR010000241.1:0-4393 GCA_036012625.1 Prochlorococcaceae cyanobacterium Fu_MAG_50 | reverse complement strand
AATCCAACTCACAAAGTTCACTTCACCAGGTTGGCCGCTGAAACCAGTGGATCCCGCAAAAGTTTCTGCACCCTTGATCTTGATGCGGTCTCCCTGTTCACCATTGAAGTCTGTAATCGTATCGACGAGACCACTCCCTTGTTGAGCTTTTAACTTAAAGACAAAATAATCTGCACCTCTGCCTCCACTAAGCAGATCTCCACCGCCTAAACCTGTTAAACGATCTTTACCTCCGTTGCCGATCAGAATATCGGCTTCTACGCTACCCCTAATTACATTATTACGGCCATCCCCTGACACCATCCCAGGCACTTGGATTGCCATGTTCTTGGCATGACTTTCAACGATGCCAAGATCGTTGAAAGTCATGCGATTATCTCTACCTGTTTTTTTTGTGATTTTAATTGCAAGCTGACAAGGTTCATCTTTGGACAACCTTCCCAGCAAAGATTGATTAGACTTCTTGAATCGCCTATAGGCAAACCAGCGCGTACTGCTAATTCCGCCAAGAATCGAATGCATTCTGATATCCATGGTCTCCACCTCAAGCCTCAAGAATTGCTTACTCGTATAGAAGGCCTGTTTAATCTGACTATTAAGCGAGTCTCGAAGGGGGAGGGCATCAAGCTTCATGGACCAATTAGAACAGCTTCGATCTAATCAAAGCTTACCCTCATCGCACAAACCTTAGAGGCCACGGATCTCGACAACGACCTCAAGGAAGACATCCTGCAATGATCAGCGCTATCGCCCTTTGATACGTTTCTTCACTCATAGCATCAATCCATCTCATTGCTGTAATCCCGCATGAATCAACCCAAGTAAACTGGCCTAGGCTCCGTACCTGGCTAAGGCGTCAGCGTTCCTGCAGCTACACCCGATGAATTCAGTATTAATCGATTGCTGTGATGAGATCACCATAGGCTTGATCAGTCTGTAGCTATTTCACCAACGTACTCATTAAACTTGCTGAGTTTGCACTCAAACTCTGTGTCTGAATCAGCCCTGCTCGCCTTCGTCTCAGCGGTGAAGTCCGATTCGAAACTGAAAGAGCAGGTACGCCAGGCCCCCACACCCAGACACGTCATCGATCTGGCCACTGAGAAAGGACACGTGTTCAGCCAGGCCACGTTAATGAAGCTGCAGGCGGAGAAGATTCAGCATGTGCATGACGATCACCTGAACAAGGCCAGCAGCTGGGGAGAGGCCCTGCTGGTCTGCTTCGGTGCCCATGAGTGACCGTGCCGCAGCCATTCAGCGGACTGAGCACACCTGCCTTAGGGGTTGGGCCAGCCATCCCCTAAGCAAACAAGGCCCCTGCTGAAGCCTGATCCTGATCTCCTCGGAACGGCCACCGCTGTTTCCCCATGGCGGGATTGATCCCGAAGCCATTCAGGAGATCAATCCAACCACTGATGTCTTGGCAGATCGGGCCTTGACCAGCACTTCAACTTTGAAACAGCAAGCAGCCTCAGCTGGTGCAATTGATACAACGTCAATATATCGCCTGCCACATGGACCTGCCAAGTCAATCACCTTATTCAGTCAATCACCTTTTTTTCAAAGGTTGAACGGCGATCAAATGCGAACGAGCTCAGCTGTCCTGCAGGTGGTTCCCATATGACTTCGATCGCAAGGAAGCATCAACAAAGCCTGGGTTCAGGTCTTGATGCATTCATTGCACAGTCTGTTTATGGGACGAAACGTGCAGCTGAACTCCCAACAACATTGACCAGCCAACAATATTGACCATGGGAGAAAACGATTACTTTCAAAGGATCCACTGACAGCAATCAGAATACAATCACAGGCTGCAATTAATCGAAACCGCAGACTGTTCATTCTACCCAGAGATCAGCTGGCAGACACTTAAGACTCAATCAAACCAGTCAAAAGCCTAGGGGGAAAGCTTATCACTGGAACAAAAATCAAGCCTGCCCAACCCACCTAACTTGGTGAGGATAGGTGTTTACCTCGTCAAGCACAATTGCAGCAGGTAGGTCTTAGCTCTCCGCAATCTTACAAACTCGATTTCGTGGATACCAGGGTTAAGATCTGGATGCACCTTTTGCACCAGAATTCGCCATCGCTCCTCCACTTTTTGCATCGTCAACTCATTTGGCTTGATACCCCATCGCTTCAAAACATCTATTGCCTTTGGCTCGAAGTTTGCCAGTCCGCATTCGCCTCTATCCAAAGAGTTGGGATTTAGCTGCTCTTGATGTGCTGAATCCAGATGTTTCCACATCTTTTCCAATAACTCTGCCTGTCGATTCAGCAGGTCAGCCTGCTGTTTTTCATCTTTGACAGAGCTGCCAAGTTTGGAATTAATCGCTGTGATCTCATCTGCCATGCGAATGAAATTGACCCCCTCCCATCGCCTTCGGAGCACATCTTTAGACTCTCTGGAAAGATTCCGGCTGCTGGGACCACAAATATCCGACTTTCCTAAAGCACCCGAGGCCATGGTTCCACTCAAATCCAACACCACCATTACGTCCTGATCACGTCCATGCAACCCTGAACACAGGTTGGCCTCTGCATACATGCTTAGCCTCAGCAACATTAAGTTAGCCAAGAACAAGCCAGGCCAAGAAGTCTGCAGAGGCCGATTCCAAAAAACACTCAAAGTCAATTCATATTGAAGATGCTGCCAATAATTGGCTTGAGTCAAAACATGCCATGACATCGGCACTATTTCGGCAGTTTGATCTCCTGATCAAGCTCTCAGACTTTTTTCTGCTTCAACGCCTATGTCCTGTGATCCACCAATAAGCCACTAACAGCATCCCCCAGAGAGGCAACAGGTAGAGAGCCATGGCCAGGCCCATCACCATCACAACCAGAGCCGCGCTCAATGCGGCAAAGATCGCTAGCCAGGCCAACCAGCGCCGGATCCTTTTGGGCCAGTACTGACCGGTGAGGCGATCCAGTTGTGATTGGATTTCCCTGCGCTGGCGACTCAACTCCAGGAGACGGTTGCGGTGCCAATTCGCGGAGTGCTGGGCAGCGGATCCATAGACTCTTCTTTTCAGGTCTCCCAACAAGCCTGGGCTGCCTGAAAGCATGGACCTGAAGCTCACCGCCTGAGCTTCGATCAGCGTTCTGCCTATCTCCTGCATCTGAAGATCAAGGCTGCTCAATTGAGAGCGCAGGCGCTCAGCGCGGGACAGTTTCTCGTCAGCAAGATCAACCCTCTGAATGGAAGACCTTTGAGCTTGTCTTCGCAAAGATTTCAGCAGCTGCCAGTTCAAGCTTGAGCTCAATGCTGAGGTTCATCCAGCAATCCTCTCAGCTTGTTGAAGCCGGTTCTCCAGATCACGAAAAAGGAGAGGAGCACCAGGCATCAGAGCCACACCTGCTGCACAGCTTGCAGCGGAACATCCCCGCCCCCGGACAGGGCAACCGGACAAGACAGTGGCGCCACCGGCCCAGCCGGGCTTAAGCTTTTATTTATGAGTCATTCGAACGAGCTGGTTTCCCTGCATGCAGCGCTTTCGGTTCGCCCCGAAACGATCCACTTGCTGGTGGAAATGGCTCAAGAGATGGGTGCCAGCATTGACGAGGTTCTCAGTGCCATCGCCGAAGATGCAGTGGCTGACCTTGAACCACCAAGTCTTGCGCAGCAGGTTTTGATTCCAGCCAGCTGCAGCACCGCTGATCTGATGGCAGTGCAGAAGCAGGCACCGCTGGGTTGAATCGGATCCATGCTTGGGACTTTGGAGCTTGAGTGCCACCGATGAGCTGAATGCCCCCTCAAAGCCAAGATCTCTACTTCGCTGGCCCATCAACGGCCATCGTCAAAATCGCTAGGACTTGGCTTGTTGAATAGGGGAGCGCTTGTCTCGACACAACAGACACCTCCAGATGGGGATCGAAGCAGACGGTGGTGTTTTCAGATGGCCCGTACCGCCGCACCTTCCACACTTGATGCTGGCCTGGGAGGCATGACTGGGATGAATTAAACGGGTGACACTTGCCATGGTGCATAAGATCAACCATCGTCCTTGATCTAGCGATAATTCTTGAACAGGGCAATCCCTTCAAGTGAAGCAATCAAGAGGCATCGGCCAGATTGCAGTGATATCGCAACCAGACAAGGCTGATCATTGTGAGGTGATTGGCAATGAAAACGCCTGATCATCCTCAACGATTGATTGGCTCCTTAAGACTCAATGCCAACTGAAGGCCTGAACTGAAGGCCGGAACTGATCGATTGAATTTGCGGATTGAACTGACGGCATGACCTGCTGAATTGAACTGCTGGAGTCCTATGCATCCACAGATCTGGCATCAGGAGGATGTCCTGAGGAAGGGTTCATTCTCCTTCTTGACTCAACGTTGTTCTGTGCTGACTCTTCCCATTGAGAACCCTGAGCACGTCCACTCAAAT
>DASCPR010000240.1:0-7049 GCA_036012625.1 Prochlorococcaceae cyanobacterium Fu_MAG_50 | reverse complement strand
TCAGGAGTGACTCTGGGCACCAAGCTGATCTCATCAAGTCCCTCGACGATCTGAACATCAACCACAGAACAGCCTTTAGACAATTTAATCGTCTGCTGATACTCGGATGACTCGTAAAAGCTCCTGGCTGCTGCAAGATCATCAAACTCGACCAGAAGGGTGCGAGCATCCTTGGCATCCTTACTGCCCTTACGGAGATCAGGACTGTGCATCATCACCAGAATCCTGCCTCGGAACTTGGAGACAGCAGCAGGGACAACATTGGTCAAGGCACGAAAAAGCTTGTGATCACGGGCACGAATATTCGCAATCAGATAGCACTTGCCCATGCTGGTGATGATGCATTGCATTCAGCATGGCACAAATCGGGGTAGCAGTATTCATTCTTTATCAGTTGAATAAGAAATCAGCGTATCAACAAAAATTTCACCACAAGATTTCAGCTATTCTTGCCGAGTTTGATGTCTCTAAGGCGTGCATCAACAGAGGCAAGAAGTGCCACCGCAAACATGGGAGTTTCCTGAACAGCGAACAGGAATTTCTCACGATTCATCTCGATCAGACGGCAGGGTGTGATTGCCGTTGCCGTGCCAAGGCGTCTGTGGTCCTGCATCACAAGTGCACCAGCACCAAACACATGGCCAGCCTCGATATCTTCATGGCCTTGCTCTCCCGAATGACTCTTCCAGGTCAACCGCATCGTGCCTTCGAGGACGCCGAACATCGACGTTCCCATGTCTCCCGATCTGAACAGAACCTCGCCAGGGTTGAAGGTATGAACCTCTGCTTGCGTGGAGAGGGCTCTGATCGTGTCTAGGGCATTCACGTGTTCGCACCAAAGGAAAGAACCAGCAATGAGTCAGCGGAGAAGCAGCCGTGGGCATCGATGACCGCTGCTTCTCCTCCTTTGCCAAAGTCGCCAAGCCTGGCCGTCCTGGCGATTCGTTTAGGCCGTTGTCAACGCCAGCGCTGCCCCAAGGCCAGAGCGAACATCCTCCTGCAGCACCCGACCATCATGGTCAAGGTCAAGGGCATCAAAGACAGCATCACTGCCCAACCACTCTTCGCGGGTGATCGAGCCATCGCCATCAAGATCATTGAGCATGAAGATCTCCTGCACCGCATGGGTGAATGCCGCTCCACCCTCCAGAACCGCTAAACGGTGAGCGAGCTGAGCTTCAAGGGTTTCAATCGCCTTGCTGAAACCTTTAATGCCCTCTTCCAGCTTCTCTGAAGCCATTCGATCCTCAACCATCATCGCGGCGAATGATCCTTGATCAATGCTGATCTGAGCATCAGTTGAAGCGGGATTCTCACGGTTCAGCTTGCGCGCCAGAGGGGCCTCAGTGGCCCGCAACTGAGCAAGCAGCTTTGGAGAAATCGTCAGCAGATCACATCCGGCCAATTCAATGATCTCATCAACATTTCTGAAACTTGCACCCATCACTTCTGTTTTGTAGCCATAGGTCTTGAAATAGTTGAAGATCTTGGTCACAGAAATAACTCCAGGATCTTCTGGGCCTGGATATGATTCGCGGCCGGTGTCGGCTTTGTACCAATCGAGAATACGGCCCACAAAGGGGGAAACAAGCGTCACACCTGCTTCAGCACAGGCAACGGCCTGGGCAAATCCGAAAAGCAGTGTCAGATTGCAATGAATCCCTTCCTTCTCAAGGGATTCAGCTGCCTTGATCCCCTCCCATGTAGAGGCAATTTTGATCAGGACATGATCATTCGTGATTCCAGCATCGTTATATAAACTGATCAATTTATGGGCTTTAGCAATGGTTGCCTCCGTGTCATAACTAAGTCGAGCATCCACTTCCGTTGAGACACGACCGGGAACAATCTTGAGAATTTCCTTGCCAAAAATAACGAAGATCTCATCACGAGCCTCTTGCACAACTTCTTCCACCGGAGCAGTGCTGCCAAGCAACTCACGGGAAGAACGAAGTGCCTCATCTATCAAATTCTGATATGCAGGTATCTGAGCCGCAGCAAGTATCAATGAAGGATTGGTTGTGGCGTCCCTTGGCGTGAACTTTCGAATCGCCTCAAGATCACCCGTATCAGCCACGACCACGGTCATGGTTGACAACTGCTCGAGAAGACTGGTCATAACAGATTTCAGCTCACTTGAGCTTGTAACCTAGCCGCGTTTTTTTGCCTGGCATCCCTGTTGTCAGGCTATCCCTCTAAAGCTTCGCCTTTCGCTGGCAAAACCTTGGTATCAGCATTGCTGGGTGGGATTTTTTCCAGCACTAACAGGCCGTCAATGATTTTTTTTGCTACTGGCACAGCCACTGTTGATCCATAAGCATGCGCCCCCTTCGGTTCATCCACCACAACCACAACCACGTAACGGGGGTCCTCAACAGGGAGATTGGCGACAAAACTGCAGATTTTGGCACCCGGTTGATACACGCCGTTCAAGGCCTTCTGGGCGGTACCCGTCTTGCCACCGATGCGATGGCCCGCTGTTCTGACACCCTTGCCACTGCCTTTCTCAACAACGGACTCCATCCAGCCCATGACCGTGTCCGTGACATCTTTACGCAGGATCTGATGTCCTCCGGCCGCAGCCCGTGGAGCAAGGGCGTCCCCTGCACGCAATCCCCTGGTGATATGGGGACTGACGAGACGTCCACCATTGGCAATCAATGCATGCAGCTGAGCCAGCTTCAAAGGGGTGAGTGAAAACCCCTGGCCGAAGGCTGCTGTCGCCGGCTCAATCGGCTGAGCGATGAATTGCTCGCGGTTTTTCAACTGCCCTGCAACGGCACCAGGTAGATCCGTATCAGGCCTGGTATCAAGACCAAGGCGAAACAGCCAATCCCAGTAAAGGGCTGGACTCAGTGATCGCATCGCCTGCACCATGCCGACGTTGCTTGACACCTGTAACACCGTCGCGAAATCAATGACACCATTGCCCTGACGATCATGATTTCGAATCGGCCATCCACCGATCTGAAGAGCACCGGTGTCATTGACCAGGCCATCCGGTTGAATCACACCCTCCTGCAGCGCCAAAGCAAGATTGATGGGTTTAAAGGTGGAGCCAGGTTCATAGAGATCCTGGACGGACCATTCACGGAAATAAGCCGGTGGGAACTTCCAGTAGGTGTTCGGGTCATAGGTGGGAGTGGAGGCCAGCACCAGCAGCTCACCATTGGTGACATCCATGACGATGGCGACGCCTTTCTGGGCTTTCCACTTGCGAACCTGCGCAGCCAATGCCCTGACGGAGAGTTCCTGCAGACGGGCATCAAGGGTCAGTTGCAGGCGCAGGTCATCCCCATAGAACACACCGGGGGCAAGGTCATCCGGCAAAGGGGTGCCATCGGCACCGCGCCGCAGACTGCGTGCCTGTTCATGCCGCAGCAGATCTTGATTGCGACTCTGCTCCAGCCCCGCCTGGGGAACACGATCCTGATTGAGGAAGCCCACCACATTGGCGAACAAGGGCCCCTGTGGATAAACCCGCTGTGGATAGGGCTCAAGATCAAGACCACTGATCCCAAGATCACCGATTTCAGAGGCAGTTTCGGGATCAAGCCCATCTGAGAGCTTGATTCCCGAGGGGCGGGAGGAGAGCAATTCGACAAGATCAGCCATGGGAATAGCCAATCGACCGGACAGTTCCCGCGCCACATCGACCGGTTCACGGATGTGATTGGGATCGTCTCCGGGGAAATTGAAATAGCGGGGATGGGCCCAGAGCCTGTATCTCTCCTCATCAAGAGCCACGAGTCTGCCGGTGCGATCCACGATTGGACGCCGTTTCTTCAGTGGCTGACTTCGCTGGGTCTGCAGCTCACGGGCACGGGCTTCGAGCATCGGAGCCTGCAGCACCTGAAGCCATGCCATACGGCCGATCAAGCCAACCAGACAGAGACACAGGATGCTGAACACCCAGCGAATTCGGTTTGCAGGAACAGATTCAAGGGGGATGACACGTCTCTGTTCTTGCCGGGAACGGCGTGAATGGGGAGCCGTTGGCATCAGTAGCCGTGATTGATGGGATGGTCCAGCAGCTGACCCAAGAGAGCGGATGACTCATGACTTGGCACAATCTTGGCTGTGACAGGCCGGTTGAGATAGAGAAGATTGGCAGCCTTGGTCGGGACCATGGCATTGGGCAGAGTGGTGCCTCTGAGCAGATAGCGCTCGAACATTGCCGTCGACTCCGTAAAGCGATGGACAAGGGCGCGGGTGGCTTCCAGGCGTGAGAAGGCCATGGTCCAGCGATGCTGCCAGTGCAGGGTCAGACCGGAGAGCACAGCAACAGCCAGTAAAACCCCAACCATCGAGCCATCGGCAACCCGATGCAAACCAGCAAGCACAGGAGATTGCCTGGCCACCTTGCGTGCCGACAACGATCCCTGGATCACGCCAAGAGGACTGTCCTTCCTTGCACGGGATCCTGCTGGGTCCGGCTGTGTCGTGCGCAGCTGGGGAACGGCGACCACGGAACCGAGCACTGCAATGCATCAGTGAACCACCAAGCTCAGGTCAGGGCAAGGGGCGCCTGATCAATTGTCCTGACTTGCAGCTGATCCTGTCCTGCCTCACCCCCCCAGCAAGACAAGATTGACAAAGGTGAAGGCATTCCAGAGGGCATGCATCACCACACAGGGAAACAGCCGACCGGTGCTGAGCCTCAACATCGCCAGTCCAAGGCCGAGCACCAGCAGGGGCGGCAACTCCCCGATGCTCAGATGGGCCACAGCGAAGACAAGGGCGCTCAGGATCACCCCCCAGCCCCGACCCAGCACTGTGCCGAGCACGGGCAGAAGAACGCCTCGAAACACCACCTCCTCAAACAGGGGCGCCAACACAACTGCCGTTGTGGCAAGTAATACCTGGGCGAAGGGATCTCTGCTGCGGAACACCAGTTCAAGCAGAGGATTGCTGCCCCCCTGATCGCCCACCAAGGTGCCGATCAACCATGCGGTCAGGATCACCGGCGGCATCACCATCAACCAGCCCCTGCCGCCCTTTAAAAACGCACTTCCCCAGGGACGGAATCTCCACTGCAACCAGCCATCGACAGGGGGCTTGACGGCGCCAACTGACTTCATCTGCTGCCAGAGGATCAGCAGAGGAGGAACCGCAAGAGTGGCATACCCAATCAGGACAGTCAGGGCCTCACTGAGGGGACTTTCAACGCCTCTGGTGAGGGCAGCACTGAGGGGAGACACAATCACAGGAGCCAGCACCTCCCCCAGCAACACGAAACCGCCAGCCACGAGCAGCACCATGTCCGTCAGGGAAAGCGGCATGGCAATGAGCGCAGGCCATGGCTGCATGGAGCGGCGAACCAGCAGCCAGAGATGTCGAAGCAGCAGGCCGCTGCCGACAAGCAGGGCCAGGGCTGGCAGCCCGCTGCTCAGCAGCAGACGCAGCGCCATCGTCTGGGAAAGGGAGCGATCGACACAGTCGGACTCCCTGCCACCAAAGGCTCTGCAACTCAACTGCATGAGCAAGGGGTCACCATCCAGGGAAACCAGCAGCCTCTGCTCTGCCGCCGTGAGCTCAGGCGGGCCACCGCTCCGCGCCAACAGGGCATCCTGCAGAGGGATCAGGGATGCTGATGCCGGTGGTTCGCCAAGGACGGCAGAACGTTCGTCAGGGATGGGTGTGAGTGCTGCAAGTGTCAGTCGCTGACGATCATCCAACTGAACCAGGGGAATATCACTCAGGGCCTTGCGCAGGGTTTGCTGCGGATCCGTTCCCACCAGCAAGGGCCTGACCTGAACCGGCACAGCCGGTTCAGCCAGCAGCGCCATCTCCTGCTGCTGCAATGAGAGTGTGGCGGTGACAGAAGGGCGGTTCAAGCTGTCCACCAGGGCAACCACCCACACCGCCACCGCAAGGACAAGAGCCAGGAGCGCCAGAAGCACTTTCCAGGTCGGGTTGGCGCGGCTCATTGGGGACTGACTCAACAGGCGGCTCTTCTCTTCAACAACACGATTCTCCCTGTCAATGAAACAGGGGGCTGTGATGGTTCACCCATACGATGGCCCCGACAGCCCGTCTCTACCGGTGACATTGCGTCTTCTTCTTGTCCGTCATGGACTGAGCGACTTCAACCGCGAAAAGCGGATCCAGGGACGAAATGACCTCTCAAATCTCACCAGCGAGGGGCATGAGCAGGCCAGAGAGACAGGCAAGGCTCTGATCGAGGTTGAGCTCACAGCGGTTTACAGCTCCCCGCTTCAACGGGCAGCAGCCACAACCAAAAGCCTTCTGAAGGCCCAGGGCAGTGGGCTGACGCCAAACCTTGATGGCGCCTTGCTGGAGGTCGACCTCGAGCCATGGAGTGGACTGACAGCGGCTGAAGTGAGCGCCAACAATCCAGCCGAGTACAGGACCTGGCGGGAAAGGCCTGAGGAGCTTGTCCTGGTTCGACAGAACGGTGAGAGCTATGGTCCGATCGAGGACCTGATGAAGCAGGCACGAGCCTTCATCGCCACCCTGCTGGAACGTCATCCCCCATCAGGGAATGACACCGTGCTGATTGTTGGTCACAACGCCATCCTCCGCTGCCTGATGCTTGTGTTGCTAGTTGAACCGAAACGTGGCTTGCGGCGCCTGCAGATCGACAACGGCTCCCTTTCGGTCTTCAACCTGAATCAACAAGGAGAGGGGCGACTCCAGGTTCAGATTGAATGTCTCAACAGCACGGCCCATCTGGAGCCCTCCCTCCCCAAACAAGGGGATGGGCCACGCCTGATCCTCGTTCGTCACGGTGAAACCAACTGGAACCAACAGGGGCGCTTTCAGGGCCAGATCGACATCCCTCTCAATGACAATGGCAGGGCTCAGGCCTCCGCAGCCAGAGACTTTCTAAGCGGAATCCACCTGGATCAGGCCCACAGCAGCTCGATGTCACGACCGAAGGAAACCGCGGAGATCATTCTGGAGGCCCATCAGCAGATTCCGATCTCGATCACCGATGGCCTGATGGAGATCGGTCATGGCCTCTGGGAAGGGAAACTTGAATCTGAAATCCAGTCCGGTTGGCCGGAGTTGCTCGAGAGCTGGAA
>DASCPR010000239.1:0-18133 GCA_036012625.1 Prochlorococcaceae cyanobacterium Fu_MAG_50 | reverse complement strand
TGTTCAGGAAAGCTGTTGCCCTTGAAAGAAGCGCAATGGTCCAATGGATCCTGATGGCACTGATTTCGCTCCTGACTCGCCGGTTTGGCTGCAGCCTTCACCTGCCGGCCCATCGCAGAGGTGCAGGCCTGCCAGATGAGTTGCGCGCTTTGCTGCGCAAGCGGGCTGGGGTCTGGGATCTGCCCGAGCTGCCTGAGATCGGCGGTCCCCTTGAGAGCGATGGTGCCGTGGCTGAGAGTCAGCGGCAGGCGGCTGCCGGGATGGGCGTGGATTGCTGCTGGTATGGCGTCAATGGGGCAACGGGGTTGCTGCAGGCGGCACTGCTGGCCTTGGCCAGGCCAGGTCAGTACGTCCTGATGCCCCGCAATGTGCATCGCAGCCTGATCGAGGCCTGTGTATTGGCAGATCTCACCCCAGTTTTTTTTGATCTTCCCTTCCTTGTTGATCGGGGCCATGTCGGGCCAGCCGATGAGGCTTGGTTGAAGCCGGTGCTGAATCAGATCTCGAGATTGGGGGTAAAAATTGCGGCCGCAGTGCTCGTGCACCCCACCTATCAGGGGTATGCCAGTGATCCACTGCCTTTGATTGCTCAGTTTCACCGTCGCGGCTGGCCTGTGCTGGTGGATGAAGCCCATGGCAGCCACTTCGCCAGCGGAGTTGATCCCTGTTTGCCGAGATCTGCTATCTCAGCAGGAGCAGATCTGGTTGTGCATTCCCTGCACAAGTCTGCGGCTGGTTTGACCCAGACGGCGGTGCTCTGGTCCCAGGGGGATCGCGTGGATCGGGTGGCCCTTGAACGCAGCATCGGTTGGTTGCAGACCACCAGTCCGAGTGCTTTGCTGCTGGCTTCCTGCGAGGCGGCCCTCAACCACTGGCAGCAGCCTGCAGGGCGAAAGCGGCTCAAGGCGAGTCTCGAACATTCCAGGATGGTTAAATCCCAGCTGGCTGAACGGGGTGTTCCCCTGAGCTCGACTCAGGATCCACTCAAATTGATCTGGCATACGGCCCAAGCTGGTATTTCCGGCTTGCGCGCCGATCAATGGTTGATGAACAGGGGTCTGGTGGCTGAATTGCCTGAACCCGGTTGTCTGACGTTCTGTCTGGGATTGGCCCCTCAGCGTGGCTTGGTCAGGTTGATGACACGTCGTTGGCGAGACATGGTCAAGGAGCTGGCCCCTGCGCCTGGATCTGAGCCCCTGCTTTCAAGATTTGTTAGACCACCACTGCCCCTGGTTGCGATTCCAGCGAGATCACCAGCTGAGGCCTGGCGGGCCAAGCAGCGTCAGGTTGCACTTGGGTTGGCGGGAAACTGCATTGCAGCTGAGTTGATCTGTCCTTATCCACCTGGGATCCCGCTTGTGGTTCCCGGGGAACGACTGGATCAGGACAGAGTCGCCTGGCTTGTTGCACAACAGAAACGATGGCCAGCTCAGATTGCTGAAACTGTTGCGGTGATGGAGCTTGGTGGCTGACAGTCAGGCTTGAGGCAATTTTGATTCAGAAGCTTGATTGAGATCAGATCTTGCGGAGTGAATCGGTTTTGTTCTGGAATTCACCGAGAAGTAGCTGCAGGTAGCTGACGCTGCGCAGTTTGATGTTTGCCGTTAGCGACATGCCCACCTGCAGGGGCAGGCTGGTGCCATTTTTGAGTTTGAGCTGTTGGCTGTCGAGTTTGATCACTGCTGGGTAACGGTATTCAGGCCGTTGCTTCTGTTGGTCGGGAGGAAGTGCATCAGAACCGATGGAGCTCACTTTCCCTTCCAGAACCCCGAAATCAGTGGCGGGAAAGGAATCAATGCTGATATCAGAATGCATGCCGACACGCACAAACCCGATTTTGTTGCTGGGGATCTCAACATCTGCTTCAAGTTCGTTGAAGGGGACGATCTTGAGAACCGGCTCACTGGATTGAGCCACAAATCCAGTTGTCGTTGGCTTGAGGTCAAAGACCACACCATCAACCGGTGATCTCAGTGACTTGTACTTCAAGGTGACTCTTGCTTCAGTCAACTGGGCTTTCAGTTGGGCCAGTTCACTGCGCAGGCCTGCAAGTTCTGAATTGAGTTGTTCAATCTGCTGATCAACCACCGCCAACTGACGCTGACCATCCACCTTCAGCTTCGCCACTTCACCGATAAGTTCATGCACCTGATTGCGTTGCGTCAGGTATTGCAGCTCTGCAGAGGCACCCTGCTCAACCAGAACCTTGTAGCGGCCAAGGATTTCCTCATTGAGCGCCAGGTTGGTTTTTGTTGTGGATAGTTGTTCTTGAGTGAGCTCCTTAATGCGTTGCTTCTCCTTGAGCTTGAGCTTGAGCTGCTCTTGCTTTTTGACAAGCTGCTTCTTCTTCTCGATCTCAGTTTCCTCCAGGGATTCAACCTGCTGTTTCGATGTTTCCGTGTCGAGCTGAATCAGGATCTGGTCTTTTTTGACCCGGTCTCCCCCCTTGACGAGGATCTCCCGGGCAACACCGCCAACGGGAATCTGAACCTCCTTCACATCTCCTTTGGGCTCAAGCTTGCCCTGGGCAACAACAATCTCCTCGGTGCGGGCAATGGCCAGCCAGCCAATGGCGAACACTGTTGTGCCGATGAGGCTCCAGGTGACGGCCCTGACCCAGACGTTGCTCTGTTTGAGCACGACTTCATCGTGGGAAACAACGGAGACACGCTGCTCAAGTTTGGTCTGAACTTTGCGAATCAGGTCACCGACCGGGTTTGATTTAGTAGGCATCTCAGCTCACCTCCTGTTGGCGATAGAGGGCGAAATAGCGGCCTCGCTTTTCCATCAGTTCGTCATGACTGCCCATCTCAGCAATGGCTCCCTGATGCATCACGGCGATCACGTCGGCGCGTCGAACGGTGGAGAGTCTGTGGGTGATGAAGAACACGGTGCAGTCATGCAAGGCATTGACCAGGTTGTCGCAGACCCGTCGCTCCGTTTCATAGTCAAGGGCGCTGGTGGCCTCGTCCATGACCAGCAGTTTGGGATTGCTGAGCAGTGTTCTGGCGATGGCGATGCGTTGCCGTTGCCCACCGCTGAGGGAGGCTCCCCGCTCGCCCACAGGGGTGCTGTAGCCGCTCGGCAACTCCATGATGAAATCATGGGCTGCGGCAAGTTTGGCTGCCATCACAATGTCATCGCTGGATGCATCTGGTTGGGTCAGGGCGATGTTTTCGTTGACAGTGCCAGAGAACAGCAGTGGATCCTGCGGAACAATGCCGATCTGACGACGCAGAGAATAAAGCTCAACCTTGTCGATGTCGTAGCTGTCGATCAGGATCCTGCCCTTATCCGGTGAGTAGAGGCGGGGCAGCAGTTTCATCAGTGTGCTTTTTCCACTGCCGCTCTGGCCGACAATTCCAACGAAGGTTCCAGCCTTGATCATCAGATTGATGTCGCGCAGTACAGGAGCTGTGCTCCTGTTGAAGCTGAAGGTGAGGTCTTCGAAGTGCACATCTCCCTTCAAGGAAGGCAATGGAACCTTGCCCTTGTCGACGTCGTTCGATTCCTGAGGGGTATCGATCACGTCGGCGAGACGCTCAAAACTCACCTTCAGTTCCTGAATGTTCTGCCAGATGGTCGAGAGCCTCAGCAGGGGTTGGGTCACATATCCGGAAATGATTCGGAAGGCGATCAGCTGGCCAAGGGTGAGATTGCCGTTGAGAACCATTGAGGCACCAACCCAGAGCACTGCCAACTGGGAGATCTTCTGGAGTACCTGGCTTGTCTGGGTGAGAGCGGTGCCGCTGATGGTTTTCTCGAAGGTGCGGCTGATGAACTTCCCGTAGCGTTCCTGCCACTTCCAGCGGCTGATCATCTCGACGTTCTGAGACTTCACCGTCTGGATGCCGGTCAGCACTTCAACCAGATGACTCTGGGTTTTGGCGTTCTCTTCTGCGGCCTGTCGGAACTGACGTCTGAACAGGGGCGCACCCAGCAGGGTGAGTCCGACCTGGATCGGGACAACGCAGAGCGCAACCAGGGTGAGCAGCCAGCTGTAAATGACCATCACGATGATGTAGATGACCGAGAACGCCGCATCGAGAATGGTTGTGAGTGCCTGACCAGTGAGGAAATTACGGATCTTCTCGAGTTCATCGATCCGTGACCCCAGCTCTCCAACCGGTCGACGATCGAAGTAGTTGAGGGGAAGCCTGAGCAGGTGATCGATCACTTCGGCACCGAGGCGTTGATCGATGCGATTCGTGGTTTCCGCGAAAAGGAAGGTTTTGAGGCTTCCCAGCACACCTTCGAGGATGGTCACAGCGACCAGCGCGATTCCCACAACCTGAAGGGTGTCGAGGCTGCGCTGATTGATCACCTTGTCGATGATCACCTGGATCAACAACGGATTGGCCAGTGTGAACAGCTGGACGACGAAGCTGGCCGCAAGGACTTGAATCAGAACCCCTCTGTAGCGGCGCATGGCCGGCCAGAACCAGCTCGGGCCGAAGGATTGTTCAGGAGTGGTGTTGGATCGATCCAGCAGCAGCAGCTCGATGCCTTCTGGGAAAGCCTCTTCAAGCTGCTCCGGTTGCAGCTCGATGAAGCCCTCGCTTGGTGATGCCAGGGTCAGGCACTTCTGATCGCTGCGGGTCGCAATGGCAAAGCTGTCTTTCCAGCACAGCAGAGTGGGGGTCTGGAGACGTGTCCCCATTTCATGGGGCACCTTGGAGCCAGCGACATGGAGACCAAGCCCGGCGGCAATCTGCCCGCAGAGTCTCAGGTTTGGCGTCTGGCCCCGTCGCAGTGAATCTCGCAGCACCTTCTCAATGGCATCTCTGCGGAAGGGCAGCTTCATCAGCTTGGCCAGCATCTGGAAGCAGGCCAGGGTTTCCTGGAGGGCTCCATGGCCGCTGACAAAGAAATCTTCGGAGAGTTCAGGGTTGTTGAGGCTGCTGACCGGTGGCCTTGATGGTGCAGAGGGTGGCGCGTAACGGGTCTCGGTCGGAGCGGCTTCCTCCGTGGCGGATTGTTGCTTGGAGCTCTGCTTGCTGTTGAACAGCTGGGCGAGTTGATCCGATGGAACGCCGATCAGCCTCAGGGGAAAGCCTGATTCGGAACCAGACCAGTTTTCAACTGCATTGCTTGAGGTGACCTCTGTTCCCAGTGGTGCCTCCGGCCCAGAGGTGCCTAGGAAAATGCGGGTTCCCTCCTCTAGGGCCGCTTTGATCTGCTCCGGGGCGGGGTTGATTGGTTTTGCTTTTCTACCAAGGGCTTCAAGCCATGTGGAGAGGGAATGGCTTCCCTCCGCCATGCGAGTGAGGAGCTCATTGCTGAGGGCGACCAGTTCGCTGGGCCAGATATAGGCATTGCAACAGTCTTGAACCTGCTGGTTCGAGTGATAAATATTGCGGAAGTCCTGATCAGGCAGGCTCCAGGCGACCAGTTCAGTGGCGGCTCTCACTTCTTCGCAGGACTTGCCCCGCAACAGAGAAGCGGCTCCGATAACAGATCCTGCTTCAAGTTTGCCGAGGGTTGTGAGCCGCCCTTCCGTTTTGCCCAGAAGACGGGCCATGCCACTTTCAATCAACAGGACATGCCCTGGCAGATAGCTCTCCTCACAGAGGCTCTGACCGATCTCGAAGCTCAGCAGTGTCCCTTCTGCCTTCAGCGCCTCCCGGAGGGGGGTGAGAGGGTGATTTTGATGTCCACCTGCCAACGTCATGCAGAGGCTCCGGTTGCTGTTGATTGACTGCTAAGACGACGAAACAGATCATTGATCTGCTGATCAACCCAGGTATCGAATAACTCCATTGCCATGCGCTGGCGCATCGCCTCATCAAAGGTTGCCAGTTCCCTTTCCTCGACTCTTGTCACCACCCACCAATCCTCAATTCGGAATGGCTCAAGAACCATGCCAAGGGGGGCTGTGCGCAGCCGCTGGGATAAGCGTGGATGGGCCCTGGCGAGGCTTGCCGGTCCGATGATGCCATTGCTTGCCTTCTCCGGTCCCTGGGAATGTAAGGCGGCCATTTCAGCAAAGCTGTCTTCGCCCGCCTCAATCCTCAGATAAAGCTCATGGGCAAGTCCCGAGTTCTCGACACGAAGCAGGCTGTAGGTCACCTGATCCAGCTGTTCCTTCTTTTGCAGAAAATGGCTTTCGGCCTTGGGTCCGAAATGTTCAAGACTGACCAATTGCACCTTGGCTGAAATGCTGAGGTGGTGAATGAAATCCTCAACGGTCAATCCCTGACTGGCGATATGAAGGTTGAGGGATTCCTCATCCTCAATGCCGTTCTGCTGACAGAATTGTCCAACGACATTGTCAATCGACTCCTTCGGCAATTGCACCTTGCTGCAGGCCTGATCGATGAACATCCTCTGGGCAAGAGGCCGCATCAGATTCATGCGTCTCAAGAGTGGAATGCTTGATTTGGAGAATTTTCCGAGCTCTCCACTGACGGTGTCTAAGTAATCCTCCACTGTCGTCTAATTCAACCCTTGAATTTGCTGGAGCCGTGGAGCGCGTTGAAGTTGGCCTTTCACTGAGCCCTCCCAGGGCACGATCAGTTAGTTCGCTGTTACGGTAAATCCTATGGCTGCGTAAAACCACCCATGTTCAGGGAGTGAAGTCTGAGATCCATCGTCAGGCTCCCAGGCTGTCGTGTTCAGAGCGTAAGCGGCTCTTCAGTGGCCTTGCGGCAGGGCTTTTCGGCCTTGTGGTGGTGGGTCTTGGTGGCTGGTGGTTCACCATTGCCCTGGGTTTGATTGTTCATCTTGCCCTGCTGGAGTTCTTCCGGATGGCCCAGTTCAAGGGCATGCGGCCGGCAACAAAAACCACCCTTGTCGCCTGCCAGCTGCTGCTGATCAGTACGCAGTGGGGGCACACCGGCGGGCTCCCCTCTCAGCTTTCAGCGGCCGTGTTGCCCCTTTCAGGTGCTGCCATCTGCGGGTGGTTGTTGCTCCAGCCTGTGACCGGATCCATTGCCGATATCGCTGCTTCAATCTTCGGGCTCTTCTACCTGGGCTTCCTTCCCAGTCACTGGCTGAAATTGCGCAATCTCAGCGCAGTTGACCTCGCTCCGGGGTTGCATCAACTGGCAGAAGGGTCTGCATCCTGGTTGACATCCGGCTTGGCCATCACCCTTTCAGCCTGTCTGATGATTGTGGCTTTTGACATCGGTTCCTATGCCCTTGGGCAGCGTTTCGGTCGGTTGCCTCTCTCGCCAATCTCCCCTGGTAAGACCATCGAAGGTGCTTTGGGCGGTCTGCTGAGCGCCATGGCGATCGGTGTGTTGACTGGAATACTGCTGCGCTGGCCGCTTGGCTGGTGCCTGGGTGGGCTGCTGGGATGTTTCGTCGCCCTGTTCGCCCTGGTTGGGGACCTCACGGAATCGATGATGAAACGGGATGCCGGCCTCAAGGATTCAGGTGATGTTCTGCCAGGACACGGAGGGATTCTGGATCGGATCGACAGTTATCTGTTCACTCCTGCGGTTGTTTTCTATGCGGTAACCCTGATGCTGCCCTTGCTCGCCGGTTGAGCGAGTTGTTGATCGCTGCTGTGGATCGCGGCAGTTGAGTTCAGGGAGTGACGTTTGCCCGCCCGCTGAGATGCAGCAAACCCGCTGCAAGAACAGCCTTGTCAATCTGTATGGAGGGGTCCATGGGCAAGGCGACTTGCCCGTCGCCTTCGAGACGACGGATCTGCAGGGTTCCAGACACGGCCTGCAGTGAGAACCTCTGAATGGCTGGTTCTGATTGCCCCTTCACCACGGCCTGCAGTTCGAGAATGTCATTGTCAATGCGCAGGCCCCCCAGTGGGGTCAGCCCCATCAGCTCTTCAGTGAGAAGATCTCCAAGCCATCTCCATCGCTCTGAGAGCAGGGCCTGATTCAGCTCCTTGCCTGTCATCGTCACGTTGCCTGTCAGGCTGAAGGCATCCTCAAGCTGGACGGCTTGAGAGGGCCTGCTGAAGTTGACCTTGACCCTGACGGGGCCGCTGTTCAATTCGGCATGCTGAAGCGGCAGACCATCGAAGTTCACATCCCTGGCTTCCAGGCTGACGCCTTCAAGCCGACCTCTGATCAGCCCTGCGGACGACCCCTGAAGTTCAACTTTCAGATCGCCGACGGCCTTGCATCTGCTGCGAATCCATAGCTGCAGCCCCCTTGCCAGAAGTTGCACCAAGGGGCCAGAACCTTGCTGGGAAGTGGATTCACTCATCAGCTGCTGCCAAAATCCTGTTCAAGCCAACGCTCGGCAACAATCTCCGGATGGTCAAGGTGAGGCAGGTGCCCGCAGTTGCTCAATTCCTCGACCTTGGATCCCAGCAGGGCGATGGCGGCATTTTTCTGGGCGCCACTGAGGATACGATCGTCGGTGCCCCAGATCACTTGCAGGGGTATCTCAGGTAACGGTGAGCCGCAGCCGGCGAAGCCACCGCTTCTGGCGAAGCAGCCAAGGGCCTCTGCCCAGCCTGGAATCTGCAGATGCAAGGAGGCGATTTGTTCCTCCGCTGCTCCAACCCTCGTCTGGGGATCAGCAAAGGCCTGGCGGCAGAGGCCTCGTCTCACGCTTGGAAGGCTTAGGAACCACACACCAAGCTGATCAAGAAGCGGGGGTACTGGCATCGGTCTGCCGGTGAGACCTGCCGGTGCAAGCAGCAGCAACCGCTTGATCCGATGCGGCTGACGTCTGGCCAGCTCAATGGCGACGCTTCCACCCATGGAGGCGCCGATCACACCGATGGGCTGTTCAGAAGCCAGGCCGTTGAGGATTTCCTCGAGATGTCTGATCACGTTTTCAGGCCCGTAGGCCTGTTCCACTGGACGGGGGCAGAAGCCAAAGCCATGCAGATCAGGGATCACCAGTTGATGATGGGGGCGCAAGAGCGGGACCAGCCGCCGGAATTCCAGAAAGCTGCTGTCAAAACCATGCAGAAGCAGGACAGGAGAACCTGAGCCGCTGATGCAGACCGGAAAGTTCAGCTCATTCCATGGCGCTTCCATCTCTGGCAGGCGCCACCAGTTGACCCGCTCGGCCAGTTCACGGGCCTGGGGATCGCGAAGCAGGGGGATTTGCTGATCGAGAAATGTTTTCGGTGTCAGCGATGCCTTCTCGGTTGTGGATACGCCTGGTTTCAAGGTGAGCGATCTGATCCAGTTGTGCTGGACGCCTTGTTGCTGAAGGTCGTGGGGTTGGCTGTCCCAGGGTTGGCTGTCGTGAGGTTGGCTGTCGTGAGGTTGGCTGTCGTGAGCTGATGCTCTTCCGAGGCACCGATCAGGGCTTCCAGCAGGGCTCCGCTGCTCACGGCAAATGGCAGGTGGTGAAGGTCAGAGCCTTCGCGGCAGGCAAATTGGCAGACCTGCTTGAGATCTGCAAGCGAGGCCTCTGCAAGGCCGAGATCCTCCAGTGAAACCGGTAGATCCAGGGATCGCATCAAGGGCATCAGCTGGCGTCGCGCCTGCCCTGCGAGTTGATGGCCCCCCAGGGCTTCTTCAAGCCGCAATTGAACAAGGATTCCAAAACCAACCTTCTCGCCATGAAGCACGCCATGGCAGGCCTGCAGTTGGGTGAGGCCGTTGTGTACGGCATGGGCGGCGACGGTTCGGCATCTGGCGCCACCAAGGCCTCCGATCACGCCTGCTGTGAGCGCGCAAGCTTCAGCAACCCTTACCCAGGCTGAACTCTGTCGGTCCTGCAGCGCTTCTGGGGCATCGATCAGCAGTTGATCCCGAAGCACCCTGGCCATCTGAACCGCTTGCTGGATGAGGCCATCCGTCGAAGCGCCACTGCTGACTGAGGCTTCGTACCATTTGGCCAGTGCATCAGCGATACCGCTGGCGAGGGTTCTGGCAGGAGCCTGTCTGACCAGGCCGTGGTCAAAGATCAGCAGCTCAGGGCATCGATCCAGCACCTCATCGTGTTGAAAGGCGCCAGCCGCTGTGTAGATGTTGGCCAGAGCCGTCCAGCCAGCACAGGTGGAGGCACTCAGGGGAACCGTGATGCAGGGACGCTCCAGTCGCTGCGCCAAGAGTTTCCCCGCATCGAGGACTTTGCCGCCACCAGCAGCGATCACAGCGTCAGCACCCCAGGCCATGGCCTGACCCTGAAGAGGTTGCAGATCCTCTTCGCAGCAGTCGTGTTGGAGTTCAGCCCATTGGGGGCAGAGTCCGACTGCGCCAAGATCCTCAAACAATCCCTGGCGGAGGCCGGCTGTGGCCTCACTGCGGCCAAGCAGAATCGGCTGGCGACAGATCCGCCCCACGATTGGCTGGGCGCTGCTCCAGGCCTGATCACCGCGCAGAACCGTTGCCGGAGCAATGCAGTGGGTGGAGATCAGATCAGCCATTCATTGCGAAATTGCAGAGGTGGCGGCGGTGAGGCCGGCGAGGGTTGCTTCAGGTTTGTTTCGTTCAGACCAGGCTGGGTCAGACCAGGCTGTGTCAGGCCTGGTTGCGTCAGACCTGATGGCGTTAGACCACAGCACCGGCCAGTTGCGGGGTTGCGGTTGCCGGGTTGATGTGGCGGACAACAACCTGCTTGTTGTCATCAACATCCACTTCGGCGGAATCTCCCTCCTTGATTCGGCCGGTGAGAACCTCTTCCGCCAGGCTGTCCTCCAGCAGGCGCATCACCGCACGCCGTAATGGCCTGGCGCCATAGGAGGGGTTGTAGCCCTCTTCGACAAGCCGTTCCTTGAAGGCTTCTGAGACGGTGAGGGTGATGCCTTTTTCGGTCATGCGGCCAAACACCTCCTTGAGCATGATCTCCGCAATCAGCTTGACCTCGTCACGACTGAGCTGACGGAAGACGATGATTTCATCGAGACGATTGAGGAATTCAGGTCGGAAATATTGCTTGAGTTCTTCATTCACAAGCGAGCGGATTCTGTGGTATTGACTGTCTTCGGCATTCTCTCCGGAGAATTCGAAGCCAAGCCCACCGCCACCTTTCTCAATCACCTTCGAACCGATGTTCGAGGTCATGATGATCAGAGTGTTCTTGAAATCAACGGTGCGGCCCTTTGAATCGGTCAGGCGACCATCTTCAAGAAGCTGAAGCAACAGATTGAAGACATCAGGATGGGCTTTCTCAATTTCATCGAAGAGCACCACTGTGTAAGGCCTGCGGCGCACAGCCTCAGTCAGCTGCCCCCCCTCGTTGAAGCCCACATAGCCCGGAGGTGAACCGATCAGTTTGCTGACCGTATGCCGCTCCATGAACTCCGACATGTCGAGGCGGATCATCGCCTCCTCGCTGCCGAAGAAATAGGTGGCCAGAGCCTTGGTCAGCTCTGTTTTGCCAACACCTGTAGGCCCTGAGAAGATGAAGCTGGCAATCGGCCTGTTCGGATTCTTGAGGCCGACCCTGGCGCGACGGATGGCCTTGGAGACTGCTCTCACCGCCTCATCCTGACCGATCAGTCGCTGGTGAAGGGTGTCTTCCATGTTCAGCAGCTTCACTGATTCACTCTCAGTGAGTTTCTGCACCGGCACACCTGTCCAGGAGGCCACGATATGGGCGATGTCCTCCTCTCCCACGGTGGGGGTTGTTGTTAGGGCGGTGTTGGCTGGGGTAGCCGTTGCCAGGGCTGAACCACTCGCGATGGCTGCGCTGCTGGCGGCCTCCGCAGCCTCCGTAGAACCGGCTGCTTCAACAGAACCGACTGTTTCCTGGTTGACCTGTGTGGACTGTTCATCCTTGACAGGTTGATCCGTTTCGGTGCGGGTGCTTTGCAGCAGCGTACGGATCTGTTCCCTTAACTGCACTTCCTTTTCGCGCAATTCACCGGCTTTGCTGAAGTCCTGTTCACGCACGGCTTCCTCTTTCTGCTTCTGCACCTGGCGCAGCTCCTTATCAACTTCCTTCGCTGCCGGTGGCAGCTTGGAGTTCAGCAGACGCACCCGGCTGCCTGCTTCATCGATCAGATCGATGGCCTTGTCAGGCAGGAAGCGATCTGAGATATACCGATCACCGAGAGTGGCTGCTGCAACAAGGGCTTCATCGGTGATCTTGAGTCGATGATGCTGTTCATAGCGTTCCCTGAGACCATGCAGGATCTCGATGGTTTCATCGATTGTGGGCTCTCCGACCATCACCGGCTGGAAACGCCGTTCCAGGGCGGCATCCCGTTCGATGTGCTTCCGGTATTCATCGAGGGTTGTTGCCCCGATGCACTGCAGTTCACCCCTTGCCAGGGCGGGTTTGAGAATGTTGGCCGCATCGATCGCCCCTTCCGCTGCACCGGCTCCGATCAAGGTGTGAACCTCATCGATGACAAGGATGACGTTTCCGGCTGATTTGATCTCCTCCATGATCTTTTTCAACCGTTCCTCGAATTCACCCCTGTATTTGGTTCCGGCGACGAGCAGGCCGATATCAAGAGTGAGGACTCTTTTCTCCTCAAGAATGTCGGGGATCTCCCCCTGCTGGATTCGTTGCGCCAGCCCCTCGGCGATGGCGGTTTTACCCACACCAGGCTCACCGATCAGCACCGGGTTGTTCTTGGTTCGGCGGCCGAGGATCTGAATTACCCGGTCGATTTCGTTGAGGCGACCCACCACGGGGTCAAGTTTGGCTTCAGTGGCCAGCTGGGTGAGGTTGCTGCCGAATTCATCAAGGGTGGGAGTTTTGGTGGAGCCTTTGCCACCACCACCACCGGCGGTCACCTCGGCTGTTTCTCCGAGCATGCGAATCACTTGGGTCCGCACCTTCGCCAGGTCAACCCCGAGATTTTCGAGCACACGGGCGGCAACACCTTCACCCTCTCGGATCAGGCCGAGCAGAAGATGCTCCGTGCCGATGTAGTTGTGACCAAGCTGGCGAGCCTCTTCCAGGGAGAGCTCCAGGACTCTTTTGGCACGGGGTGTGAAAGGGATCTCAACGGCGACGAAGCCGGATCCGCGACCGATGATCTTTTCAACCTCAACCCTGGCGTCCTTGAGGTTGACCCCCATTGACTTGAGAACCTTTGCTGCAACACCTGTTCCCTCGCCGATCAGACCAAGAAGGATCTGCTCTGTGCCCACAAAATTATGACCGAGGCGTCGGGCCTCTTCCTGGGCCAGCATGATCACCTTGATGGCCTTCTCGGTGAAACGCTCGAACATCGCTTAGGACGCGTTTAAGTTCGTTCAATCTATCAGGGTTAAGAAGAGAATGCGTAGGGATGACCGTACAGCTCACATCCCAGTCATGAGTTGGTGAGTTAAGTGATGAAACTATCAATCAGATCGCCACAATAAGCCGCTTTTTTGTTTTTGACTGCCAATTATTGCCGGCTGCTTAATTGTTGTCCTTGCAATGATCGTTGCGATCAAGTCTTTTCGATTGGATCAGGGCATCTCGGCCATCCCTGTAGTAACGGCGACGACATCCAGTTGTTTCAAAACCACAGCTCTTGTAAAGGGATCTGGCGGCATCGTTGCTGCTTGCCACCTCCAAGGTGGCGAGGCAGGCCCCGCCGCCGCGGGCCTGCTTGAGCAGTGCGCGCAGCAATTGCTGCCCCAATCCCTGTTGCCGATGCTGCGGATGAACAGCCACCACGGTCAGTTGCAGCTCGTCCGCCACCAGCCAGCCGCAGGCCATGGCCAGCAGTTGGCAGGATTCGCTGATTCCCAGACAGAGTCGTTTGGGATCGTTGAGTTCCCTGCGCCACTGTTGTTCAGTCCAGAGTCCGTTGAGGGCAAGTTGATCAAGGTTCAGGCAGTCCTTCGCCTGATCGAGGCCAAGCCCATGGAGCTGCCTGCAAGAGCGCAGCGGCGGTGGACTGTGATCATTCATCAGTGATTCGGTCGGCAGCTTTCAGGCATCAGTGGATCAGCTCCAGGTTCCCAGGCATCAGTGGATCAGCTGCGGGGGGATCGATTCCTAACATTGCCCTTCCATCCTTCCCTCCTCAGCAGCATGGTCAGCACCCCCTTTGAGTCAGGGCGGGATCAGGAGAGTCCCAATCGCAACCTCGCGCCGATCACCAGCGAACTCGATCCACAAGGCCGGCTGATGGTCGGTGGATGCCGCCTCAGTGATCTGGCGGAGCGATACGGAACACCGCTTTATGTCATCGACGAAGCCACACTGCGTGCCGCCTGCAGCGCCTACAGGGATGCACTCAATCGCCATTATCCGGGTCCCTCACTGCCGATTTATGCATCCAAGGCCAACAGCAGCTTGGTGATGAGCAGCCTTGTGGCCTCGGAGGGATTCGGCCTTGATGCCGTTTCGGCCGGGGAGGTGCTGACGGCCTTGAAGGGTGGAGTTCCCGTTGAGCGGATCGTGCTTCACGGCAACAACAAATCCGATGAGGAGTTGCTGCTTGCCTATCGCTCAGGCATCACGATCATTGTTGACAATCAGCATGAAATTGATCGTCTTGCCAGCTTGATTCCAGCGGATGCAGAACCAGCTGATCTGATGATCCGGATCACGCCGGGCATTGAATGCCATACCCATGACTACATCCGTACAGGCCATCTCGATAGCAAGTTCGGTTTTGATCCAGAGCAGCTTGAACCGGTTCTGCTGCATCTGAAGGGTTGCAAGTGGGCCAGGCTCACAGGCCTCCATGCCCATATCGGCTCCCAGATCTTCGAGCTGGAACCCCATCGGGACCTGGCAGCGGTGATGGCTGATGCCCTCCAGCTGGCCAGGGGTGCCGGTCATCCGGTGGAAGACCTCAATGTCGGTGGAGGCCTGGGTATTCGCTATGTCTCCTCTGATGATCCCCCTGGGATTGAGACCTGGGTCAAGGTTGTGGCCGAAGCGGTTGCGGAAGCCTGTCAGGCCCGGGGGCTGGCGTTACCGCGACTGATGTGTGAACCCGGTCGCTCCCTGGTTGCACCTGCGGGGGTGACCCTTTATCAGGTGGGTGCACGCAAGACCGTCCCTGGCATTCGCACCTATCTCTCCATTGATGGAGGGATGAGTGATAACCCCAGGCCCATCACCTATCAGTCTCTCTATACAGCCTGTCTCGCGGATCGGCCCCTGGATGAAGCGGCTGAAACCGTCACCCTGGCTGGCAAACACTGTGAGTCTGGGGATGTGCTGCTCAGGGATGTTGCGCTCCCCCACGCTGAAAGCGGCGAAATTCTGGTGGTCCTGGCCACCGGTGCCTACAACGCCTCGATGAGCTCCAACTACAACCGAATCCCAAGGCCTGGGGCCGTCATCGTTGCTGACGGTGAGGCGGACGTCGTTCAGAGGCGGGAACAGCCGGAGGATCTGCTTCGCTATGACGTCTTGCCTGAGCGCTTCATCACTGTAAAGTGAGCGGGTGAGAGGGTTTTCGAGTGGGTGTGTCGGCATGGGTGGATCCGCGCCTGCTGCTTGCCGCTCTTGACGTTCTCTTTGCCACTGGGCTTGGGTTTCTACTTTTTTCAAGGGTCAATGAGCCTCGGACCCTCTGGTTGCTCAGGGGATACCTGTTTCTTGTTGCGCTCGCCTGGTTCGTCCAGAGATTTGCCCCTCTGCCACTCACCGCCAAGCTTGTTGATGCTTTGGTGTTGGCCTGTTCATTGTCTCTTGCCATTCTTTGGCAAGGGGAACTGCGTCGCTTGATGGAGCTGCTGGGCACCGGTCGCCTGGCCGTGCTGCTTGGCAACCCCCAGAAGGAGCTTCGCGCAACAGCCAGCACGGTGGCGCAACTCACGGAGGCGGCTGGCCGTCTGTCCCAGATCCGCCGCGGCGCCTTGATGGTGGTGGACCTTGGCAGTGATCTGAGGCCGGAGGATTTTCTCAATCCAGGCATCCCGATCGATGCTCAACTGAGCCGAGACCTGTTGCTCAACCTGTTCGCCTCAGATACCCCACTTCATGACGGTGCCGTGCTTGTCAAAGGCAGCCGGATCATTTCCGCTGGGGTGATCCTGCCTCTCTCCCGTCAGGGGATCAGCCGTTATGGAACCCGGCACCTGGCAGCTCTAGGCATCACTGAACGGTTTGACCGCTGCATCTGCATTGTGGTGTCCGAAGAAACCGGCACGTTGTCCCTGGCGAATCAGGGACGTCTTGAACGACCGATCACCAGTAGCCGCCTTCAGGATCTGCTCAGGGAGCTGATGGTGGCATCGATGGGGCCTGCGGTTACCAACCCTGGAGTGCAGACCGGCAAGTCACCGGTCTCTGCTGGGGATGCGAAAACGTCCTCAAGGGTTAGCGTGCCGGATACTGGCACTCAGGACCCGCTGCCGTGAGCCGACATTCGGCCATTCGCTCCAATGATCTGAGGGTCCGGGTCTGTCCACCGGAGCTCGATCCAAGGCGACTGCCGGCCCATCTGGCCGTGATCATGGATGGCAATGGCCGCTGGGCCCAGGCCCGCGGCTTGCCCAGGGTGATGGGGCATCGGGCCGGGGTGGAAGCCCTGAAAACAACCCTCAGGCTTTGCAGTGACTGGGGAATCGGTGCCTTGACCGCCTATGCCTTCTCCACGGAGAACTGGTCGAGGCCGGGGGATGAGGTGAATTTTCTGATGACGCTTTTCGAGCGTGTGCTGCAGCGTGAGTTGGAAGCCCTTGAACAGGAACAGGTCAAGATCCGCTTCCTCGGTGATCTCGAGGCACTGCCTGAGCGTCTGCAGACCCTGATCGATGAGGCCACCGAGCGCACTTCCGGCAATTCAGGCATCCATTTCAATGTCTGCACCAATTACGGCGGCAGAAGAGAGTTGGTTCTGGCAGCTCAGAAGCTGGCTGAACGCGCCGCCCGAGGCGATCTGGACCCTGGCCTGATTGATGAGAATAGTTTTGCCGCAGAGTTGTTCACGGCCGGAGAGGTGGATCCTGATCTCCTGATTCGCACCAGCGGTGAGCGCCGGATCAGCAACTTTCTGCTCTGGCAGCTGGCCTATGCCGAAATTCATGTGACCGATGTCTGTTGGCCTGATTTCGATGCCAAGGCCCTGAAGCAAGCCCTTGTTGACTATCAGTCCCGTTGCAGGCGCTTCGGCGGGCTTGATCCGATCGCAGCGAATCACCTGGGATCCTGAGGTATGGCTCTCCTTCGTCCATGACTGTTCTTGACGCAGTGGCTCCGGTCAAAAACTCGGTCCTCCTCCGCCATGACTGGACGGTGGATGAGGTGCAGTCGATTCTGGAGCTGCCATTGATGGATCTTCTCTGGAATGCCCAGTGCATTCACAGGCAGGCCAATCCGGGCTATCGGGTGCAGCTTGCCTCTCTGCTCAGTGTCAAAACCGGCGGTTGTGAAGAGGATTGTGCCTATTGCTCCCAGTCGATGCATAACAGCAGCGATGTTCTGGGACGTCCGGAACTGGTCTTGGAGTCGGTTCTGCAGAATGCCAGGGCAGCAAAGGAGGCTGGAGCTGACAGGTTCTGCATGGGATGGGCCTGGCGTCAAATCCGCAATGGCGCTCCTTTTGAGTCGATGCTTTCCATGGTTAGAGGCGTCAGGGAACTTGGTCTTGAAGCCTGTGTCACCGCGGGCATGCTCACGGATGAGCAGGCCGCACGTCTCGCCGAGGCTGGCCTGAATGCCTATAACCACAATCTCGATACCAGCCCTGAGCATTACGGCCGGATCATCAGCACCCGCACCTATGAAGAGCGCCTAGAGACCCTGCAGCGGGTTCGCTCCGCAGGGATCACTCTGTGCTGTGGAGGCATCATCGGCATGGGTGAATCAAAAAGGGATCGGGCCTCACTTCTGCAGGTTCTGGCCAGCATGAATCCTCACCCGGAGAGCGTGCCGATCAATTCTCTGGTGGCCGTGGAAGGCACACCCATGGAGGATCTCTCTGCCGTGGATCCCCTTGAGATGGTGCGAATGGTGGCCACGGCAAGAATCCTGATGCCATTGAGCCGGGTGCGTCTGAGTGCGGGTCGGGAGCTGCTCGGTCGCGAAGCGCAGATTCTCTGTCTGCAAGCGGGTGCAGATTCCATCTTTTACGGTGACACCCTTCTCACCACTGGCAATCCAGCGGTGGAAGCAGACCGTGAACTGCTCGCAGAGGCGGGGGTTCAGGCGAACTGGGAGGGATCTTGTCCATGAGCCTGTCCTCCTGCCCGAATGCGGCTGAAGCCTTTCAGGTTGCAGCCTTCTACGCCTTCACCCCCCTGGCGGAACGCCAGATCGCTCCGCTTCTGGCGGAGCTCCCCTGCGTTGCTGGGCGGCATCAGGTCAAGGGCACCGTGCTGCTCGCCGAGGAGGGGGTCAATGGAAC
>DASCPR010000238.1:0-2293 GCA_036012625.1 Prochlorococcaceae cyanobacterium Fu_MAG_50 | reverse complement strand
AGCAGCGAACCGCAATAGGGTCCCCGGGGGACCGGCTCCAGTTCGTGCAGTCGTTGACAGGCCCGCAACTTGGGTGCACCGCTGATCGAGCCTCCGGGCCAGCAGGCCTGCAGCAGATCAACCCAGGTTTTGCCCTGCTGCAGTTCTCCCTGCACCACAGAGGTGAGGTGATGCACCTGTGAATAGCTCTCTAGGCCCACCAGCTGGGGTACCCGGATCGAACCGGGCTTGCAGACACGGCCCAGATCGTTGCGGAGCAGATCCACGATCATTACGTTTTCAGCCCGGTCTTTGGAACTGCAGACCAGTTCAGCGGCGATGTCTGCATCTGTGTTGGGATTCGGGTTGCGTGGCCGGGTGCCCTTGATCGGCCGGCTTTCCACAGCGCCCCAGGGTTGCACCTGCAAGAAGCGTTCGGGGGAGGCGGAGATCACCGCTTCAGCGCTGGCCGCGCCTGTACCCACCAGCAGGCCGGCAAAGGGGGCCGGGCAGCGTTGCCTAAGTCTCTGGAACAGTTCCAGGGCGGAGTGCTCCTCCGCTGATGCGCAGCAGCACACCGTCAGATTGGCCTGGAACAGATCACCGTCGGCAATCCGTTCACGGATGTGTGTCACGCCTCTGGCGAAGTCAGCCCTGCTGGTCTGCCACTGCCAGTTGTTGATGGCAAGGGATCGCCAGGGTTCAGCAGCAGGCTGAGTGTTGCTGGATGGATTGGAGCTTTGATCGGCTGGCAGTGCAGCGAGCCATGCAGCCATGGTCTCAAGCCTTGAGGGGTCTTCCGCTTCGATCCAGAGCTGCTGCTCCCGTAGATCAAAGCGCAGCACAGGGTCATGACGCACCATCCATAGGGTTGCCATCCCATCGCTTTTCCAGGGGTTGCGCGGTTCCAGCCAGGCCCCTGCCTCATAGCTGAGCCAGCCGCACCAATGGCCGCTGTTCAGCTCTCTGAGGGCGGCGAAAGGATTGTCAGCTTCCGGTTCGTCAGGAAGGCCCCGGCAACAGAAATGGTTGATCGGATCAGCCGCCAGGGTGACCCAGCGCCCCAGGTTGCTGCCGTCGCCATCGAGCCAGATCATGCCGGCTTCACCCCAGTGGCGGGCCATGGCCGTCGCCACCACGGCAGGCTGGCGCCATAAACATTCTCGCCGGATCGGAGTGATCACGTTGCCGGCATGCTGCAGAGGTCTTCACGCCCCGCCTCCTTCAGGGCGGCATCGCGGATGCGGCAGCTGTCGCAAAGTCCGCAGGCCTGATCGCCTCCGCTGTAACAGCTCCAGGTGCGGGCGATCGGTACGTCCAGCCTCAATGCTTCCTCAACGATTTTCAGTTTGTTCCAGTGAATCAGTGGGGCCCAGAGTTTCGGACCCTGGCCTTCGCGGCCGGCCTTGCTGGCCAGATCAGCGAGGGTTTGAAACGCCGAGAGATAGTCCGGTCGGCAATCGGGATAGCCGGAATAGTCAATGGCATTCACCCCAAGCACCACGCGATCGGCGCCACGGGCTTCGGCCAGGCTGAGCCCGATGGCAATGAAGACGGTGTTGCGCCCGGGAACATAGGTGCTGGGGATCACCCCTTCAACCACACCATCGCTCGGCAGGCTCTGGGTCATGTCGGTGAGGGAGGAGCCTCCCCAGGCGGCCAGATTGACGCTGATCAGATGGTGCTCGATCAGCCCCAGGCAGCTGGCCAGCTCAGTTGCGGCCTCCAGTTCCCGTTGATGTCGTTGTCCGTAATTAAATGACAACCCGATCACCTGCTGGCCACTCTCAACGGCCAGGGCGGCGGCAGTGGCTGAATCGAGGCCACCGGAAAGCAGGGCAATAGCGGTTTGCTTGATCATGATGGACATTCTGTGTCGACAAGGGACATGAAGGCAGCAGTTCGATTCAGCACGCTGTTCAGGCCCACAGCTTTGGGGGCAATGTTGTTCGGGGCAACGGCACTGATCGGGGCCACCGTTGCGGTTCCAGTTCAGGCGATTCCGAGGCTGGATCTCAGTGGTTATCCAGCACCGGCTGATGATCTGCAGCGCTGGGTGATTCAATTGCCTGGAGTGCTGCCCAGAGATCAAGCCCCAACCAGTTCTCAGCATCCGATCGATTGGCGGGTGCAGTTGATTGTTGGCAAGACCGTTTCTCAGGATTGCAATCAGCAGCGATTCACCGGTAAGGGGATGCGCATCCTGCCTGTGAAGGGATTGAAAGGCAGGGTGCTGTTTGAGGTGCCTGGCCCGGTCTTGATGATCTCCACCCGCAAGGCTTGTCTACCGGCTGAGCCAACCAGACAGAGTTTT
>DASCPR010000237.1:0-15170 GCA_036012625.1 Prochlorococcaceae cyanobacterium Fu_MAG_50 | reverse complement strand
TCAATCGGGCTCAGCGCACCATCAACCATTTATGGGTTTGAACGCTCAGTCGCCAGTTTCGATGTGACTGCACATAGTCGATCGCCAGCCGCTGGGCTTCGCCATCGTCCCAGCCTGGTTGCAGCATCAGCAACAGCTCCCCGGCTGGGTTGTTGCCAGTCTCTGTTGTTGTGCGGGCTGTGAGAGCTGCACTCGCCATGGTTTCAGCGAATTTGAGATCAGCTTCACTGTGCACAACGACTTTCAGCTCCTGGCAGGCCGCAAGCAGCTGCGGATGGGGAGGGGCGTGTCGTTTCGGAGAGAGAGTGATCCAGTCGGGGGAACCGCTGAGTGGGTTGACGCCGCTGGTTTCCAGATGGATCGGCAAGGGTCCTTCGCCCAGGCTGGCGGTGGCCCTGCGCAGGTCTGCACAGAGTCGATCAATGTTGTGATGGAGTGGCTCGCCGCCGGTAAGCACAACAAAGCCGGCGCCATTGGTGGCGGCGGTAGCTGTTTGCCTGGCCAGTTGCTGCAGCGGGATTTCAGGATGGCGGCGCGAGGCCCAGGAATGTTTGGTGTCGCACCAGGGACAGCCGACACTGCAGCCGGCCAGACGGATGAAGTAGGCACTGCGGCCGGCATGGGCCCCTTCCCCCTGCAGGGAATGGAAGCTTTCCACAACCGGCAGGGTGCCGGTCATCCGCGGGGGTGGCTCTGCCCCTGCATATGCTCCTGAACAGAGACCGGTGCGGCCTGGGCCTGATGCCGCAAGGCTTCCCCAGGAGAGGCTGGCAGCCGTAGCTGAGCCGCTTCGATCAATCCCTGGAAGAGGGGATGGGGACGCCCTGGTCTGGAGAGGAATTCCGGATGAAATTGGCAGGCCGTGAAGAAAGGATGGCCTTTCAGTTCGATCAGTTCCACCAGGCGTCCATCAGGTGAGCTGCCGCTCACCACATAGCCGGATTCGATGAACAGATTGCGGTAGGCGTTGTTGAACTCATAGCGATGGCGGTGTCGTTCATACACCACCTCCTCGCCGTAGAGCCGTTGTGCCATCGATCCCTGGGCGATACGGCAGGGGTAGACCCCCAGTCGCATTGTGCCGCCGAGGTCTACGACGTCCTGCTGTTCCGGTAGCAGGTGGATCACGGGATGGGTGGTATCCGGCTCCAGTTCTGCGCTGTTTGCTCCCGTCAGTCCCGCCTGATTGCAGGCCCATTCGATCACCGCGCACTGCATGCCGAGGCAAAGCCCTAGAAACGGCACCCGCTGTTCCCGGGCCCAGCGGATTGCCGCCACCTTGCCATCCACGCCCCGATGGCCGAACCCACCCGGCACCACAACGGCATCCATGCCTTTGAGCAGGGAATCAGGGCCATTGGCTTCGATCTGCTCAGCGCAGACCCAGTGCAGGTCAAGGGAGGCCTCCTGGGCGAGACAGGCGTGCCGAAGCGCTTCCACAACAGAGAGGTAGGCGTCGTTCAGCTGGACGTATTTGCCCACCAGCGCCACCTTCACCGCTGGCCCCGGATGGCGCAGCTTGTGGACCAGTTGTGCCCAGTTGACCATGTCGCTTTCATGATCCTGCAGGTTCAGCACATCCAGCACTTCTCGGCAGAGACCTTCGCTTTCCAGGGCCAGGGGCACTGCATAGATGCTGTCGGCATCCAGGGAAGAGATCACAGCACGGTTGGCTACCCCGCAGAAGCCACCGATCTTGCTTTTGAGTTCGTCGCTGATCTGTCGATCGCTGCGACAGACCAGCAGATCGGGTTGAATACCGATCGAGCGCAGCTCCTTGACGGAGTGCTGTGTTGGTTTGGTCTTGAGTTCCCCTGAGGTGCCGATGAAAGGCAGCAGGGTCACATGCAGGTAGGCCAGGTCATGGCGGCCAACCTCGCCGCGGAATTCACGGATCGCTTCAAGGAACGGCAGTGATTCGATGTCCCCGACGGTGCCGCCGATCTCGGTGATCACCACATCGGCGCCGCTGTTGGCCGCCACCCTCTGGATGCGTTCGCGGATCTCGCCGGTGATGTGGGGGATCACCTGAACCGTGCCGCCGTTGTAGTCGCCGCGGCGCTCCTTGTTGATCACCGCCTGATAGATGGAGCCGGTGGTGACACTGTTCAGCCGCGACATGGCTGTGTCTGTGAAGCGCTCGTAGTGTCCGAGATCGAGATCGGTTTCGGCGCCGTCCTCTGTGACAAACACCTCTCCATGCTGGAAGGGACTCATGGTCCCCGGGTCCACATTCAGGTAAGGATCCAGCTTCAGGATCGAGACGGTGTAGCCCCTGGCTTTGAGCAGTCTCCCCAGGCTGGCGGCCACGATCCCCTTGCCGATGCTGGAGACCACTCCACCGGTAACGAAGACGAACTTGGCCATGACCCCTGGGGCGACATCCAAAGGTAACCGGCTTTTGCTCAGCTCTCCAGCAGGCTGCGCAGCATCCAGGCGGTTTTTTCGTGAATCTGGAGCCTCTGGGTCAGCAGATCTGCTGTGGGCTGGTCATTGGCCTCATCAGCCAGCTCGAACACCTTCCGGGCAGTGCGTGCCACCTGTTCATGGCCAGCCACCAGCTCCCGCACCATGTCAAGAGCGGCGGGATGCTGCTCGGCCTCTGTGATCGAGGCGAGTTTGGCCAGGGTGCTGCCACCAAATGGTGCCGGGAAACCCAGTGCCCGGATGCGTTCGGCGATCACATCGAGGGCATTCCAGAGCTCGGTGTATTGCCCCATGAACATCAGGTGCAGGGTGTTGAACATCGGCCCGGTCACATTCCAGTGGAATCCGTGGGTTTTGCCGTAGAGCACATAGGTGTCGGCCAGGACGCGCCCGAGGCCTTCTGCGATCTGCTGTCGTTTGTCGGCGTCAATGCCGATATCGATAGGGGTGGGTTGGGTCATGGAACCTCAGATTTCTGTTGTTGTATTAATCAAGAATCAAGGCTCTGGATGTAATCACGCACCTTGCATCGCCGCTGGGGTTGGCGGAGTTTCAGCAGGGCTCGGCTTTCGATCTGGCGGATCCGTTCGCGGGAGAGGTGCATCCCTTCGCCGATCTGGGTCAGGGTCTGGGGAATGTCGTCCTCAAGGCCGAAACGCAGCCTCAGCACCATGGCTTCGCGGCTGCTCAGTTCATCGAGCAGGATCTCCAGATCATTGTGCAGTTCGCCCCGGGTCAGTTCCTGCTCGGGGGTGGCCTTGCCGTCTTCCAGCAGCTCTCCCAGTTGGGTGTCATGTTCTCGGCCGACTTTCGTGTCCAGGGAGATCGCGCGTGGCACCTGCATCAGGGTCATGCGCACGGTTTCCTCACTGATGCCAAGTTCTTTTGAAAGGTCGGAGATGGAGGCCAGTCGGCCTTCATTGCTGGCGATCTCCTGCTGCACCCGTTTGATCCGGTTGAGTTTTTCGGTGATGTGCACCGGCAGCCGGATCGTGCGGCTCTGGGTGGCGATCGCTCTGGTGATTCCCTGGCGGATCCACCAGTAGGCATAGGTGCTGAAGCGGAAACCCCGTGTTGGATCAAATTTCTCCACAGCCCGCTCCAGACCGAGGGTGCCTTCCTGGACCAGATCGAGGAGTTCCATGCCCCGCTGCTGATATTTCTTGGCCACAGCCACCACAAGCCGCAGGTTGGCCTGAATCATCCTGTCCTTGGCCCGTCGCCCCTCTCGCAGGGCCTTCTTGATCTCAAGGGGCGCCAGGTTGGTCAATGCTCCCCAGGCCTCATAGCCCAGGTTGATTTTTTCCTGAAGTTCAGCTGGCTGCAGACCGGCGGCTCTGGCCCATTCCCGCTTGGTGGGTTGATGGCAGAGATGGTTGGCTTCCCTCAGCTGCAGTTCTTCAAGGGTCAGCAGTTCGGTGATCGCGGATTGCTGGGAGGCCAGTTCTCGCTGCTCTCGCAGCAAAGATTCTCGGCGCTGCACCAGTCGCGCCAGGGTCACTTCCTCCTCATTGGTCAGCAGATCAACCCGGCCGATGTCCTGCAGGTAAAGACGCAGCAGATCAGCTGACGGACTTCGGGATGTATTGGTTTTCCGGGTTGCCACGGGTGAATCTCACCATTTCATTAACCCTGAGCACATCTTTGAGAAGGGGGATGTTTTGCATTGGATCTCTTCGGGTTCCGTGTCAAACCGTTGATGCAGAAGGACTTCAGGACAAGGCGGTTGCTGAAGCGCCGCCCATTGGATGGATCTTCCGTCTTGGTTGTGACCGGGCTCAGTTTTCTGGATCAGTTTGTGTCTTCCTCTTCGACCCAGGTGCTTGAGACATGCAGTTCCTGCAGCTGATCTTCTGAGACGCCAGCCGGTGCTTGCGTCATCAGGCAGCGGGCCTGCTGGGTTTTCGGGAAGGCAATCGTGTCGCGGATTGATTCCTCGCCGGCGAGCAGCATCACCATCCTGTCAATGCCGAAGGCCAGGCCGCCATGGGGTGGGGCACCAAGATCCAGGGCTTCGATCAGGAAGCCGAACTGCCGGCTTGCTTCCTCCTCGGAGAGTCCGATGGTGGTCAAGACCTGGCGCTGCAGAGCTGAATCGTGGATGCGCAATGAGCCACCGCCAAGTTCCAGTCCATTGAGAACAAGGTCATAGGCCTTGGCTCTTGCTGTTGGCAGGGTCTCCCCCCATTGCTTCTGATCATTGCCGAGATCATCGCCATTCGGCGCGCAGAAGGGATGGTGGAGAGCCTCCAGCCGGTTCTCATCGCAGTTGAACTCAAACATGGGGAAGTCCACGACCCAGAGGAAATTCCAGTTGTCGTTGTCCTGATCGGCAGTGACCATGCCCAGTTGCTTCGCCAGGTACTGACGTACCCGGTCGAGGGCTTTGTTGACGGTGGCGGTGTCACCGGCCCCGAACAGCAGCAGGGTGCCTGGTTCGGCCTCAGTGCGCTTGAGCAGTTCCGCCTTGCTGGCATCGCTGAGGTTGTCCTTGATCGCACCAATGCTGTCGATCTCGCCGTCCTCCCGTACCCGGATGAACGCCAGCCCACCGGCACCTGCGGCCTGGGCCTCATTGAACACATCTCCACCGGGTTTGATCCTCACGTTGGAGATCGCCTCGTTCCCCCCTGGCACGGGCATGCATTTGACTGAGCCACCGGCGGCCACAGCTCCTGAGAACACCTTGAAACCCATGTCGGCCACCAGATCACTGACGTTCACCAGTTCCATGCCGTAACGGGTATCAGGCCTGTCGGTGCCATAGCGATCCATGGCGTCATGCCAGGTCATCCTCGGGAAGGGTCGTTTCAGCTCAACCCTTTTCACCTGCTTCCAGATCGTGCTGATCAGTTCCTCATTGAGCTCCAGGATCTGTTCCTGATCCATGAAGCTCATTTCAAGATCCAGCTGGGTGAATTCCGGCTGCCGATCGGCGCGCAGATCTTCATCCCGGAAGCAGCGTGCCACCTGGTAATAGCGCTCGATGCCGCCCACCATCAGCAGCTGTTTGAACAGCTGGGGGGATTGGGGCAGGGCAAACCATTCGCCGCCACAGACACGGCTGGGGACCAGATAGTCACGGGCGCCTTCCGGGGTTGAGCGGGTGAGGACCGGTGTCTCCACTTCGATGAAGTCTCTGTCTTCAAGAAAACGTCGCGCTGTTTGGATCGTCTGGGCCCTCAGTCGCAGATTGCGGCTCATCCGCTCGCGTCGCAGATCCAGATAGCGATGCCTCAGCCGCAGCTCCTCCCGGGTGTGTTCGTCGTCGTGGATCGAGACGGGGAAGGGAAGATTGCCCTTGACGTTGTTCAGCACACTGAGAGAAGCGGCCAGCACCTCCACTTCACCTGTGGCCAGACGATCATTAAGGGATTCGCTCGGCCTGGCGCGCACGCTGCCATTGACCTGCAGCACGGATTCACTGCGCAGATGCTCGGCGATTGCAAAGGTTTCCGCACCCTGATCGGGATCAATGGTGATCTGCACCGTGCCGGAGCGATCCCGTAGATCAATGAAGATCACGCCGCCGTGATCACGCCGGCGGTCTACCCAGCCGCAGAGTTGAACGTCTGAGGTGATGTGCTCACTGCGCAGCTCACCGCAACCAATGCTGCGCATCGAAACAGGCTCGGAAGAGAAGCGAGTTTCCCACAGGGCCTTCCCCCTTGGCTGATTGATGGTTCAGCTTCTCGAACGGCGATAGAAGGGACGCTTCACCACTTCGGCTGGATGATTCCTGCCGCGTACCTCCACCTCAAGTTGGCTGCCGAGGCTGGCGAGGTCCTTGGGCAGATAGGCCAGGGCGATCGCTTCGCTGAGGCTGGGGGACCAGCTGCCACTGGTGATCACGCCCACAGGTGTGCCCTCTTTGAGTACCGGGTTGTTGTGGCGGGCGATGGCTCTGCCCTGCAGTTTCAGACCCACGAGTTTCTGGTCGGGTCCGCTGCTGGCCTGCTCCTCCAGAGCCTGTCTGCCAATGAAGGCTGAGGGCATTTCAAGATGCACCAGCCAGCCAAGGCCTGCCTCGAAGGGGGTTCGGGTGGCATCCAGATCCTGACCATAGAGAGGCATTGCTGCCTCCAGTCGCAGGGTGTCGCGGGCGCCGAGGCCACAGGGTGTGACCCCCTGCTTCAGCAGGTCGCTCCATAGGGCCCGGCCTGCATCAGCGTCAAGCAGCAGTTCAAAGCCGTCTTCGCCGGTGTAGCCCGTGCGGCCGATGAAGATCGGCTTGCTGTCGACTCCCTCAACACCAAAGAGCTGCACCTGGCGATGACCAAAGCGTGGAACCCCCGACAGGGAGCTGCCAGTCAGGCGTTCCAGCAGTGCTGTTGCTTCAGGTCCCTGCAGAGCCAGGAGGACCCCATCCCCCTTCGCATCGGTGATCCTCACGCCCGCAGGTTCGAGATGGTGCCGCAGCCAGGCGGTATCGCTTTCCTGGCAGGCCGCATTGATCACCAGCAGCAGGGTTTGGCTCTCCTGGGTTGATGAGCCCAGGTCATAGATGATCAGATCATCAAGGATGCCGCCGTTTTCGTTCAGAAGCACCGTGTAGCAGGCTTCCCCGGGTCCGATGCGGTGCAGGTCGCTCGGCACCAGCTGCTGCAGATCATCCTTTGGGTTGGAGCCTTCAAGCCGCAGCACTCCCATATGGGAGATGTCAAACATGCCCATGTGTTGGCGAACAGCCTGATGTTCCTGAATCAATCCGCTGAATTGCACTGGCATCTGCCAGCCCGCGAAGGGAACCATTCGTCCCCCCTGCTGCTCACAAAGTCCATGGAGAGGTGTTTGACGTAGATCCATGGGCATTCCGTGAAGATGGTTTAACGAAACTCCGCTGGAATCCTATGGATTTCCGGCGGCAAAGGGGTGGAAGCGGAAGGAAAGCCGGAGATTTTTGGGTCCTTCTGTGTAGAACCCATTCAGCTCCTTACTCTGGGCATCCTTCGGGGGACGTTCGTGAGTCCACGAACCTGCTGCGGAACCTGCGAACATTGCGCCCTTTCCCAGGCTGGCTCAGGGGGATGGTGTCGTATGCGTCAGCTGAGCGTCCCTCAGGAGATGACCCCGCTCATGGTGTGTCAGCACTGGACAGGGCGTGCTCCATCCCTGCCGCCATTGTCTGAGCGTCGTTCAGAGTCAAGGATGGATCGTCAGCTCGAGCTCGGACGCGCCCTGACCGGTTCCCTTGAATTTGAGTCCTGATTGGTTGTTTACGAAGCCCTTTGATCGATCAAAGGGCTGAACCGTTCCCATCGCTTGATGCCCTTGAAAAGGGGCTGATTGAACTCCCTTCAGGCCTCGAGGCAGTCTTGGGGTGGCTTTACTGAGCCGCCAGCACAGTCGCCTCAGGGAACAGCGCAATCAGGCTTTTCACGTCGATTCAGCCGCAACCTGACTGAGCAGCATCAGCAGACTCCGGGTCACCTTGGCTGCCAGCACACTGCTCACGGCTGAGCCATCCAGCTGGGGCGCAAGCTCAACGATGTCTGCGGCCACAAGGTTGTGGGATTGGAGAACATCCACCACGGCGGCGAAGTCCTGCCAGAAAAATCCCCCCGGTTCCGGAGTGCCTGTGCCCGGCAACACAGCTGGATCAAACCAGTCCAGATCCACCGTCAGATAGATCGGGCGGCCTCGATGGGGTTCCAGAGCATCACCAAGGCCCCTGGCTGGTTGGCCCTGGTGATGGGGCACCAGCCTTTTGCTGCTGTGCAGTTCTTTGAACTCCGCAGCGGTACCGCTGCGGATCGCCAGCTGCAGCAGCTCACCGCTGGGCAGCACCTCAAGGCAGCGGCGCATGGCGCAGGCATGGCTGTGTCTTGATTCCAGCCAGGAGTCGCGCAGGTCGGCATGGGCATCCAGCTGAACCAAGACGAGCTCGGGGTGGCGTTCGGCCACAGCGGCGACGGCGCCGGAGCTGATCGAATGTTCGCCGCCCAGCATCAGTGGCTTCAGGCCCAGATCCAGCACTGTTTTGGTGGCTTCTCGAACCGCAGCAACCACCGGCTCCGGGGCACCGCAGGGATGATTCACGGCACCGAGATCGGCGAAGGCCAGATCTTCCAGGTCAAGCTCCAGTTGTGGGCAATAGGTTTCCAGGCCGTTGCTCACCTCGCGGATGGCTGCGGGACCGAAGCGGGTTCCAGGCCTGAAGGAGGTGGTGCCGTCGTAGGGCAGGCCATACAGACCCACACTGCAGCCGCTGGGATCACGCTGGGCTGCCATGTAGATGGCACCGTCCGTGTCGAAGAGCGACGGCGGAATCGATGCGGGAATCGGCTGGGCCTGAGTCATCAGTTCAGTTCCCGTTCAATGGATGCCGGCATGGCGTCAAAACAGCCCCGTTGCCAGCGGGGACTCCAGATCTCACAGTGATCAGCAACATCGACAATTCTCTCCTGCATGGGCTTCAGGTAGCGGGGGCCATCCATGGCTGCGAAGGTCCAGCTCCACCAACCACTCGGGTACATCGGTACCCAGCCGTAGAGCGGATCAGCGTTGCTGAACACCTCCCTGAGTACGCGAACCATCTCGATGTGCACCTGGCGGAAGGCTTCTGGGGATTCGCTTTGTGTCCCGAAGACGCCGCCGGGCCTGAGGATGCGTCGGCAGTGTTCGAAAAAGGTCTGGTTAAACAGCCCTTGAGCGGGGCCCGCTGGATCGGAGCCATCCACCAGCACAACGTCGTAGGAGGCAGCCGCTGCATTCGCTGCCCAGGCGATACCGTCACCCACATGCAGATGGAAGCGTGGGTCTGCCCAGGCGCTCCCCCCCAGGCTGGGCAGATGCTGCTGGCTGAGTTCAATCACACGGCCATCGATCTCCACCATGTCGAGATGCTTTACCCCTTGATGCTGCAGGCATTCCCGTGCGGTGCCGCCGTCGCCGCCGCCGATCACCAACACTGTTGAAATCTCAGCAGCACTGCACATGGCCGGGTGCACCAGCGCTTCGTGGTAGTGGCGTTCCTGCCGTTCTGCGGTCATCCAGCAGCCATCCAGCAGCAAGCCTTTGCCATAGCGGTTGCTGTCGATCACAGTGATGCGTTGGAACGGGCTGGTTTCCTCCACAAGCAGTTGACCGTTCATCCCATAGCGGATGCCCTGATGGTGTTCATCGATCCAGTCGTCTGCGGTGGCGGCAGTGCCCATGGATGGGATCACAGGAGTTGCTCCAGCTAAGGCCCTAGAGGTCCCTGATGCCAGCGTGGGGGGTATGGCTCAGGACCTTCCGATCACCAAGGGCTTGCTGATTCCAGCGGCTGAATTGCAGTGGCGATTCTCACGGGCGTCAGGTGCGGGTGGGCAGCATGTCAACAAGGTTGAAACAGCTGTGGAGCTTGTGTTTGACCTCACCGCCTCAAAGGTGATCGGCCCGTTTCGCAAACAGCGGATCATCGATCAGATCGGATCCCGTTTGATCGGTGGTTGTCTGCGAGTCTCGGTGTCTGAACAGCGTTCGCAATTTCAGAACAGGCAGCTTGCTTTGCAGCGACTCGCTGATCTCTTGCGGGAAGGGTTGAAGCCACCCCCTAAAACCAGGAAGCCAACCAAGCCAAGCCGTGGTGCCAAGAAGAGGCGCATGGAGGACAAGAAGCAGAGGGGGCAAATCAAGAAGGCACGTCAAAGCAGGCCTTCAATGGATGAGTAAGCAGAAGTCCGCGGATGCAAATTAAGCAACAGACCATCGGCCTGGTTGTGGATGGCAGCCTGATGCGTTTGCACCTGGCGATGCCCGTCGGCGATGGCCCTTGGCCGGGGGTGCTGTTTTTTTCAGACATCTATCAACTTGGTGCCCCGATGATTCGGCTTGCGAATCGACTGGCGGGCTATGGCTATGTGGTGGCAGCTCCAGAGATCTTTCATCGCACGGAAGTGGTGGGTACGGTGATTGAGCCCGATGACATCGGCCGCCTGCGAGGCAATGACAATGCTCGTCGCACAGCGATCAACGCCTACGACGCCGATGCGGAGGCAACAGTTGCCTGGTTGTCGACGCAACCACAGGTTCTCTCAGAGCACTTGGGTTGTCTTGGCTTCTGCATCGGCGGCCATCTCGCCTTTCGAGCTGCGCTGCAGCCTCAGTTGAAAGCCACCGCCTGTGTCTATCCAACGGGTTTGCCGGATGGAAAGCTGGGCATGGGTGTTGCGGATTCCTTGCAACGGGCAGCTGAAATCCGTGGTGCATTGCTGACGGTGTTCGGTTCAGAGGATCCCCATGTGCCGCCCCAGGCCCGTGAGCTGATTGAGGCTTCCCTGGCCAATGTGCCAGGGCTGAGGCATCAGTCGATGCTGTTTGACGCGAACCATACGTTCATGCGTGATGATGGCTACCGCTGGGATCCGGAGCTTGCCGATCAGGCCTGGAGGCTGATCACAAGTTTTCTTGCTTCCCATCTTCAACCTTCTGTTTAGCGGCTTGCTCTTCCTTGAGGATCTCAGCTTTGGCCTGTTGCCAGAGCTGTTCGAGTTCCTCGATGGCTCTGCCTTGAAGGTTGCCGCCCAGGGCTGTTTCCAGGCGAGAAAAACGATTGAGAAAGCGCTGATTGGTGCCGGCAAGACCGGCCTCAGGATCAAGGCCTTGCCAGCGGGCCACATTGATCAGGGTGAAGAGCACATCCCCCAGCTCTGTCTCGGCATGGTTTTGATCGCCACTGGCGATGGCTTGCTTGAGCTCTTCCAGCTCCTCGTTCACCTTGCCCCAGACGCTGGCCATGTCGTTCCATTCGAAGCCTGCGGCCGCGGCTTTTTTGGAGATCGTCATCGCCCCTGCCAGTGCCGGTTGGCCACGAACCTTGTCTTTGAGCCGATCGCTCAGCGGACTTGTTGAGTCTGCAAGCTGCTCAGCTTTCTCAGCGGCTTTGATCGCTTCCCAGCTCCGCCGCACCGCCGCACTGTTGGCTGCCTCACCTGCCGCAAACACATGGGGGTGCCGGCGAATCATCTTGACGGTGATCCCTTTGGCAATGTCTTCCAGGCAGAAGTGGCCCTGTTCGCTGGCGATCTGGGCATGCAGCAGCACCTGCAGCAGCAGATCGCCGAGTTCCTCGCAGAGATGGTTCTGATCGCTGTGGCGAATGGCATCCGCCACTTCATGGGCCTCTTCAAGCACATAGGGAACAAGGGAGGCATGGGTCTGTTCCAGATCCCAGGGGCAGCCACCCTCGGGATTGCGCAGCTGGGCCACCACCTTGATCAGTTCAGCCAGAGCCTCCTGGCTGGAGTGTTGGCTTTCAGGGGCCATGGTCTTGAGAACAGAGCAGATCCGCTCACCCTCTCATCGATGGCGCCAGCGGCGCCATTCGTGAGGCATGGGATCACCATCCTGAATCAGATGCAACCAGACACTGGCTTCCAGACCCAGCAGCAGGGAGAGAATGGCTTGAGGCTGCGCTTGCAGCAGGTCTTGGATGGCTGCAGCGGCCCTGGCGGGTGCTGGCAGGCCCAGGGGGCTGAGCAGAAGGAGCAGCAGTGCTAACAAGGCCAGCAGGTAAGAGAGTCGCAGGGCGGTGCCGATCAGTGGCCCATGGGAGAACAGCGAGCGATGGGGAATCAAGCGGCGATAGGGCCACCAAAGAAGTTGCAATGGCCCCCAACGCCTGAGAGCCCGGGAGCGGGTGTCGAGGTCTGGAGAAAGCCAGAGGCCACCGATCAGGAAGGCAGCGCCTGTGATCAGGCCACTGGACCAACCCATCAACATCCCTGCAGTGATTCCCAGGGGCAGGCACCACAGTCGAGTGGCGGTGTCATGATTGTGGCCGGAGGCCATTGCAGCTGCTGCCTCAGCTCCCCCAGCCTGCCGCGTTAAGGCAGACTTGTCCCATCCGGGCGATTAGCTCAGCGGTAGAGCGCCTGCCTTACAAGCAGGATGTCCACAGTTCGATCCTGTGATCGCCCATTAGTCATCCCAAGGCTTTTCAGCCATTTAAGCCCGCTCTCAAGGCGGGTTGTTTATTGCTGTGCGCGCTACTGGCGCGCTAGGAGATGGCATTTCGCCTGTCTTGAGCAAGCTCGGGGGGCTCTTCCACGATCAATTCAGGCCAAAGAACCTCGTGTGCAGAGCTGCTCCTCATGTCTTCCAACAGCTGAATGAGCTCGATGAACGGGCCTTCGGCAGTGCCCCAAGAGCCCATCATGGGGCTATTTATCCAGTCCTGAGCCTGACCGAGTAGTAGAAGCGAGAGCAATCAGCCCTCCAAGGGCTAACAGAGTGACAGGAATGAGTGCTAGCCCAAGTAGACCAAATGAAGCCCCAGCAACTTGCGGAGAAGGATCCGATTGGGAGTTTTGATGTTCTGTCTACGACTCCATTGAATGAATCATTCCATGTAGACCGTGTTGCCGTTGACGTAGATCTCGACGACTGGATTGGCCTCTGATCCGATGTTCTGGTCTGCACCGTTCGGGATCAGGTGTCCGTCATTGCTCACGGTCCATCCAGACAAGCCACCACCATCAGAACCTTCGCCGATCTCGACGAAGGCCTCCACGCCGTCCTGGCAGGTCTTCATGTAGAGCTTACCGTCGGCCGTATTGATCCCCAACTCGCCGAGGGCAGGTCCGAAATTGTTGGCAGCTTGCCGGGAATTGCTGAGCGCTTAAGTGTTAAGGCTTGGGCCATGTGGCGCTTCCGTGGTGGCTATGAAGCAGGAGTCGCCAATAGGATTCCTTCGACAAGGAATTGACATTATGTATGGTGGCCCTTGGTTTCGTTCAAGCTTTAAGGATGCGCTGGTGACTGGAGCCATTGTATCTATTTTTATATTTATCTACTTGCTTGCGAAGTCTGAGCCATTAGGAATAGCAGTAAAGGCATTAATTGGATCTTTCTTCTTCCTAACACTCTTTCTGTATGCCCCCATAAATATCTTGTGGTTTATATGTTCAAGGATCGCGCCTAAGCGTATGAAGTATTTATTCTTTGAGGATCTTTATGATCGTCGAAAGAGATGATTGAGAAATCTGATATGACATGACATAGTTCATTCCATGACGTGCGCGTACAGGCAGAATCAACCAGTCTCATCCAGGTCGACTGATGCAAAGCTCAGGCAGAAGAGAACATCTGAATGTTTTGGGGGAACCTTTAGATCAATGCAACTGTGAGCCGGCGACAGGTTGGTTTCGCGATGGATCCTGCAGCACAGATGCAACAGACCTTGGCCAACACACCGTCTGTTGCGTCATCACGGAAAGCTTTCTCAACTACAGCAAGGCACAGGGCAACGATCTTTCAACACCAGCGCCCGCCTTTGGCTTCCCAGGGCTCAAGCCTGGTGATCACTGGTGCGTTTGCGCTCCAAGATGGAAACAGGCCTATGAGGACGGGATGGCTCCGCCTGTACGTCTGCAGGCAACCGAACAAAGCGCCCTCAAGATCATCCCCCTTGAGGTGCTCCGTCAGCATGATCAGCGTAGAGACTCGGCTCAGTAGATACCACCGTCGAAGCTGAAGTCGTCGTTCTCGTCCCAGTCCTCGCCATCGAGGCCAGGAAGACCTGCTGGACCCTCTGGGCCTTCTGGACCCTGCAGTGAATCGACCCACTCGTTCTGTGTGCCGACGAAGCCCCCATCGAGGGCGATCTCATAGGCAGAGACGCCATCTTCTCCACGCAAGCTGTGGTTAGGACATTTCTTAGGACATCGGATAGGACAACAAAGATGTTCCTTTGATCCGCTCTACATATACGTATCTATTGGTCTTCTGAACTAGAAAATCCACCACTCCAGCCGCCCCCTGTCTTGCTATTCGCATATGCGTACTATGCGCAAGGAGGAGCGATGGAGGAGTGGGACTTCATTGACGACCGAGAGCTGCAGAACTGGAAAGGTCAGTGCACAGCTAAAACTCACTGAAGAAATTTAATAATGGCCATGGATGATACCAATACCACCGAAGGTTAAGAAAAATTGAGCAAATATCTCGTGAGATGAAGATTCTTGCTTTAATTACTATAAATAAACAAGAATAGCAAGCAAAATGACGTCACCACTTGTTCGAGTAAGAGGATTTCAAAATACGGGATGGGTACGTAATGAAATTGCATACAATGGAAAACTATATTTCACTGCAGATTCTTCTGATGAAGAAAGAGAGATTATTTTTAACGGGGATACAAGGCAAGCTTCCGCAATATGGGTGACCGATGGCAGTGAAGATGGAACTAGATCACTCTATGACTTCGCACCAGGTGAGCCGACCTTTGTTCCAACCCAACAATTTAATACGGCCAACAACAGACTATTTTTTCAAATCCGAATTGATGGAGAAGAAGGAGCAGGCTCTACGCGCACAGAACTTTGGTCCTATCTGGATATCGACTCTGCGACCAACAGAGAAAAACTAACAAAGATTGCTCATTCACTTCCCAATACTTACAGAGACCACACATTTGATGATAAAACAGAAGCGATCAATAGCGGCCTGTTTTTCTTTCAACGACCAGAAGAGGGAGCGGATGAGCTTTGGTTTACCAACGGAGAAACAGGAGCAAACAACACGTATTCTCTTGGCGGAAGTTCTCAACATCCAAGACCTGCATTTGTATGGCTGGAAGGTGCAGATAATCTGCTTTATTTCATTGCTGATGGAGAGGAAAGTGTTGATGGAAGCGACGAGCCACGCTGGGATCCCAATGAGTTGTGGGTGACATCATCGACACCTGGCACATTCCGGAAAATCAGTGATTTTGACTACCAACCTTTGTGGAACGTGAGTTCGCCCATCCACAATGCAAC
>DASCPR010000236.1:0-4383 GCA_036012625.1 Prochlorococcaceae cyanobacterium Fu_MAG_50 | reverse complement strand
GCAGTACTTCAGCAAGGAGGGCCGTCTGGTTCTCAGCGGGGACGTCGATATCGTCCAGGAGGACGGCAAGGCTCTGCAGGCAGAGCGCGTTGTTTATCTGCTCGATGAGGAGAGGGTTGTAGCGATTCCCAAGCCTGGTGGTCAGGTCTTTACCAGGATGCGGATCCAGCCTGATCAGCCAGATCAGAACCCCTTTACCCCATGAGTCTCTGCCTGGATTCCGTGGCGCTCACCCTGGCAGGGCGCCTACTCGTCAATGATGTCTCACTCCTGCTTGACCCAGGCGAGGTTGTCGGTCTGCTCGGTCCGAATGGGGCAGGTAAAACCACCACCTTCAATCTTGTGATCGGATTGCTGCGTCCTGATCATGGACGGGTGCTGCTCGATGGTGAATCGGTTGGGGATCTGCCGATGCCCCATCGGGCCCGTCTCGGAATCGGCTATCTCCCCCAAGAACCCAGTGTGTTTCGCCAGCTGACTGTTCGTGAGAATCTTCAGATCGCCCTTGATCAGAGTGCTCTGAGCTCAGAGCGGTCAAGGGATCGGATGGAGGAATTGATCGAGGATTTTCATCTGCGCGCTTTCGTTGATCGCAGAGGTTTTCAGTTGTCTGGTGGTGAACGACGACGTTGTGAGGTGGCCAGAGCCCTGGCCGTTGGTTCTGAGGGCCCCCAGTACCTGTTGCTGGATGAACCTTTCGCCGGTGTTGATCCGATGGCGGTCGCCGATCTGCAGGGGTTGATTCAGGTGCTGCGTGGCCGCGGCATGGGCATCCTGATCACCGACCACAATGTTCGCGAAACCCTTGCGATCACAGATCGTTCTTACATCCTCACCGAGGGACGGATCCTTGCCTCAGGTGGCTCTGAACAGGTGGCCAGTGATCCCCTGGTTCGGCGTCATTACCTGGGGGAGGGCTTTCAGCTATGACTTCTGGCTGGGTTGCTGATCTGATCAGCCAGTTTCAGCGTCAGCCTTGGTGGCGACGCTGGGTGCGTCTCTCCTGGAGGCGCATTTCCCTGATGGATCGCTGGCTGCTAGGGGAACTCATCGGTCCTCTGTTGTTTGCCCTGGCGGCGTTCACGGTTGTGTCCCTGTCGGTGGGGGTGATGTTTGATCTGGTTCGCAAGATTGTTGAATCAGGCCTGCCTTTTCTGATCGCGCTTCAGGTGTTGTTGATGCGCCTGCCCAGTTTTCTGGTGATTTCATTTGCGATGGCAACCCTGTTGGCCACTCTTTTGGCCTACGGCCGTCTCTCTGCCGGCAGTGAACTCACAGCCCTTCGCAGCATTGGTGTGAGTACCCGCCGGATGATCGCCCCGGCACTTGCCCTCTCGCTTGTGATGACAGGTCTCACCTTTCTGTTCAATGATGTGATCGTTCCCAGAACAAACAGAAACGCAGAAATCACCCTGCAGCGTGCTCTGGGCAAGGCCATCGCCACGGAACAAGGCGAAGACGTTGTTTATTCCCGTTTCGGCAGGATCACTAGGGCGGATTCGAATCAGAGCGGCAAGGGGCTGACCCAGCTTTTCTATGCCAGAAAATTTGAGCGCGGCGAAATGCTGGATGTGACCGTGCTTGATTTCTCCCGCGCTGGCTACACCCAGATGTTGATGGCCAATCGTGCGATCTGGAATGACAGAGAGGCCAAATGGGAGTTTCTTGAAGGACAGATCCTGACGCTTCAACCAACGGGTAGCACCACCAAGGCCCAGTTTGATCGTTACCTGTATCCACTCAGTTCTGGTCCGATCAAGGTCGCACGCTTGCCTAAGGATGCCAACAACATGACTGTTGCCGAGGCTTTGCAGGCAGAGAAACTTCTCAGTGAAGCCGGTGATGTCAAGGAGGCAAGACGTTTGAGGGTAAGGATTCAGGAGAAGTTCACCTTGCCCATGTCCTGTCTGGTTTTTGGCTTGATCGGCAGCAGCCTTGGCGCTAAACCAAACGCTCGCACCAGTAGAAGCCAGGGATTCGGCATCAGTGTTTTGCTGATCCTTGTCTATTACGTGCTCAGTTTCAGTTTCAGTTCTCTTGGTGTGAAGGGTGTTCTGATGCCTGTTTTTGCGGCCTGGGCACCTGTGGCGATCTCCCTCTCGGGAGGTCTGATCTTGTTGCGGCAAGCGAGTCGCTGAACCGATTGGTCAGAATCAGCATCATGTCTTGTTGTTGAGGATTGTTCCTGGCTTGCAAATCACCTTGCCTGCTTTGAGTGGAGATCCAGTGCTGTCACTGGGATTCAGCGCATTTGTAATGCTGCTGCTGGCCCTGCCGCCGGCCTTCTGGGCCGTAGCCGGTAGCAGTAGTTCCAGGGGCGTGAGGTTGCTGATTGCGCTTGCCAATCTTCTGCTCACGGCTCAGCTGGTGTTGCGCTGGTGGCAGTCGGGTCATTTCCCGGTCAGCAACCTCTATGAATCCCTCTGTTTCCTTGCCTGGGCCTGCACGCTCACCCAGCTTCTGGTGGAACGCGCCTGGTCATCACCACTGGTGGCCGCGGCAGCCACGCCCATGGGGCTGGGTTGTCTGGCGTTTGCCAGCTTCGCCCTCCCTGATCATCTTCAACAGGCGGCTCCCCTCGTACCTGCGTTGCGGTCCAGTTGGCTGGTGATGCACGTCAGCGTGATCATGGTGAGCTATGCAGCTCTTCTGGTTGGCTCCCTGCTTTCCCTTGTGGTGCTGTTCATTGATCGAGATCAGGCACTGGAGCTGAGAAGCAGCTCCAGTGGTGCCGGTGGTTTTCGTAAGGCTTCACTCGCTTCCCTTTCCGATGACCAGGGCTTGCAGTTTCGTTCGATCCAGCTCACCCGCGCTGAGCAACTCGACAGCCTCAGCTATCGCACGATCACCGTTGGCTTCCTGTTGCTCACCGTTGGCATCATCAGCGGAGCGGTGTGGGCCAATGAGGCCTGGGGCAGCTGGTGGAGCTGGGATCCCAAGGAAACCTGGGCGTTGATCTGCTGGTTGGTTTATGCCGCCTATCTGCATACAAGATTAAGTCGTGGCTGGCAGGGTCGGCGCCCTGCATTGGTGGCTGTTGGTGGGTTGTTTGTGATTGTGGTCTGTTACATCGGCGTTAACTTGCTTGGAATCGGTCTGCACAGTTATGGCTGGTTTTTCGATGGCTGATCTGTTGGCTGATCAACCGATAGATCCTGTTGATGATGTTGTTGGTGTGGATCTTTGCTTTTGGCTCCCGGTTCACCGACAAGTTAATAGTTGGCCATGCGCAGAGAAAAGCCTTTGCCAAATCGTTGCATCCTTGAGCTTCTCAGACAGCACAATTTGAACAGTAATGACTGACTAACGAGCTTTATTTGGCAATGAGCAGAGTTAAATGCAAACGGCGAGGATTGTGATGCTTCAGGTCTGGCTCAAACTTCTGGTGAGCAGATTTTCCTGAATAACAAAGTCAACCTTCGCCACCTTCTCCGCCTTCGCCACCTTCGCCATGGGCATGACCATCTGAGGCTGGTTGAAAGATTTCGCTGCCATCACTTCCCTTGCTGGTGTCGGCTCCTTTTTCGGCCTCGCTACAGGCTGTGGTGAGGGTCACCAGGCTTGTTGTCGCAAGGAAGAGAACGACGCTTGATCGTTTCAGACCGGCCATCTGTAAACCTTCTTATATACATATGCTTTACCAACTAGGTGATACAGGCAGCGACGCTTGGTTACGTCAAGGTGTGCTTATTGTGCTTGTTATTATTTATCGAAGCTAAGGAACATTATTATGCGTCTGGTTATTGATTCGTTGCTCACTGATCAGCAACTGTTGTAATGGAGGTGACCGTTTCTGGAGACTGAAGATGCCTGGCTTCCAGGCTCAGACACTGCTGGTTGGCATGCCAGTCAAATAAAAAATAATTTTCAATTTGACCGTAGTCATTCGCTGATGCTGCGGTTTAGTGAATGGCTTGACACTGTCTTTGCAAAGCAACTACTTATTCAATCTGTTTCCATGCCGGTTAAAAAGCATGTACTGTTGGTTAGTCGATCAGGGATAGGTCAAGGCTATGGACAGCATGTCGATAATGCTTACATGGGCCCAAGTCGAACAGATCTTTCCTTCACGATATGGCTTAGTGAGCAAAGTGATTATGAGGGTGGCGCCCTTGTTCTTGAGGATCCAGCTGGTTCCCAATCTTACAGATTGCCTGCTGGCACGATGATTCTTTATCCCAGTACATTTCTTCACAGGGTTGAACCCGTGCTCTCTGGGGAGCGAATCGTTGTTGTGGGCTGGATCCAGAGTCGGATTAGAGATGAACAACGCCGTGATCTGATGTTTGAGCTTGATACAGCGCGCAGAATGATTTATAAGCAGAATGGTAAATGTGAGGAATTTGACCTGCTTTGTCGTTGTTATTCTAATCTGCTGAGAAT
>DASCPR010000235.1:0-1879 GCA_036012625.1 Prochlorococcaceae cyanobacterium Fu_MAG_50 | reverse complement strand
GACGATCACAAGACGGGTATCACCTGGCAAAGAAACCTTCAGCAGCCAACCGGAGATAAACGTCATAAAGGCACCACTCAGTGTTCCCGCCGTGTTCACAAGTGCAACAACAAATGCCGTTCTCCCCGGAGGCGCTGCCGCTTCTGCCATCGGGAATGAAAGTACACAGCTACCGAGAGCAAGTCCAAGCCAGACAGCCGTAATCACCAACTGCTCAGCAGGTCTGGGCTGATTGAGGGTAAGCACAAGTAAAGCTACCGCTGCACTGCATGTACCGATCAGCAGCAAAGCTCTGCGCCTTGATGGAGAACTGCCAAGCCAACCGGCGATCAACATTCCAGCAGCTGTTGCGATCGAGAGGGCGAAGCTGATGCCGAGCTTGAGCTGATGGCTCCATCCCTCCAGGGAGGAGAGCAAGCCGTACTGACCGAGTCCAAACAGCACCCCAGCCCCCCATGCATACATCAAGGCTGCATGGATCACCTGCCTGATCGAGGATCCACTCCAGCCAAGCTCGAACTCAGCACGAGGCAAAGAAGCTGGAGCCGATTGGATCGCCACTGGTCTGAACAGCTTCAATGACGAGGCCTGAAGCAGCAGCAGCGGCAGAACCACCAGCAACATCAGCATGATGCTCTGCAGCAGAAGCAAGGATCGCCAGGTCTGACCGTGCAGCAGCAGCGGCATCAGTGCCGCGAATGCGGCACCGAATCCGAGAAGACTGTCTGTGGCTCCCATCGCCAGGGGAAATCGATGGGCAGGCAAGGTTTTTCTGGCCAGTAAACCGGAGGCGGGGAAGGCCACAGAACAGGCGAGACCCATCGCGGCTCTACTGATCAGCAATTCAGTCATCGACTGACCACGACCGAAGACCATGGCCAAAACTGCAGCGCCAATAGATCCCAGCAGTAAAAGCCGTTCAGCCCGTCCGTGATCCAGCAACCAGCCAACCGGGATCTGAGCAAGTCCATAGGGGACCAAAAAGGCGCCGCCGATCATGGCGACACTCGTCTCTGAAAGCCTCAGTTGATCACCAAGCGAAGATCCGAAGAACTGGAAACTTGTTTCCGCCCAGACCATCCAGGCCACAAAAACCAGGCTCAGCAGCCAGAGGAGTCGATCACGCATGCAGAAAAGATGGCAGCATTGTTCACATCGGCACCATGACCCTTCTCAGAAGTTTCAGAACAGCAGCTCGCTTGCCTCTGGGAATCACCACAGGCTCATCCCATTGAGACCAACAACAAGCAAGCCCATACCAACGAAACAGACATTGACCATCCCCATGGCCACAACCCCAAGACTGACGACTCCCATGGAAACAACACCGACACTGACGACTCCCATCGGCACAATTCCAACCGCAATGATCCCCCGCGGGGCTATGCCAATCGCAAACATTTGAGGGATTCCCCTGCATCCATCGTCATCCTCCGCCGAGGTCATCGAACGTACTGGCGTTGTGGTTCCATTCTCGCCATCGTTGCTCTCGGCAAAAAGCACTGTGGGGCTGCCTAAGCCAATAGCCCCTTCGATCTGAGGAGCAGCTGTGCAAATGCTGTAGCCATTCGCAACACCAGAGCCGACATGGGCTGCCGTGACTACGGTCTATGGGTATTAACAGGCCTTGCTCAGTCCAACATGATCAAGGTCTGCCGTGTCATGCTCCTCGGCCTGCTGATCAGCCTTCTTCAGATCAGCACACCAATGCCAGCCATCGCGTGCCTTCAGGGCATGTCTTGGGGAATGGATCGGTCCGCAGTTGAACAGGAACTCGGTGTAGCACTGATCGGAATTGGCGATTCCACCACTGACAATCTCTACGAGGCTCGTGATCTGCAGTTGGGCGACTTGCAAGTGGAAAGGCTGCGACTGCGGG
>DASCPR010000234.1:0-4104 GCA_036012625.1 Prochlorococcaceae cyanobacterium Fu_MAG_50 | reverse complement strand
TTGATTCGCGAACCTCAAATGATGTGCTGAACCTCTTTGATGATCTCCATGACCAAGGCATCACCATTGTTCTGGTGACCCACGAGAATGAAGTGGCTGCAAGAGCTGACAGCATTGCCCATTTTCATGATGGCAAGGTGGTTGCGATCAGTTCCAGTGAGGAAGGTGATCGCCAAGCGGGGCAACAGATTCCGTAATCAGACTACAATTAATACGAAAAAGCCAAGAGGAGACTGAAGTGTCGAGAGAGCCTTCACCTCTCATGGTCGCAGTCGTGGACGACAACCCGAGAATCCGACAGCTAATTGAAGACGAGATTCACGATGAGGGGCACAACGTCAAAGGATTTTCCTCAGGTGAGGCCTTTCTGAATGCTGCTCGTCAGGAAAGCATCGACCTTGTACTAATGGACCTGATGATGCCGGGCATGGACGGCTTGGAATGCCTTAAGAGACTTCAGCATCAGAGCCAGCATGGAGCGACCCCAAGAGTTGTGATCGTCACTGCGCTGAATGACAGCGGCAAAAGACAAGCAGCGTTTCAGGCAGGTGCCGAGAACTACGTACTCAAACCAGACCTGTTCGAACAACTGCCCTCCCTTCTGACCAGATCAGATCAACATTAAGAACCAACACTTTCTTCGTCAATACTTACCAGCTCTGCTGCTTAAAGTAGGTCAGGTTCAACACCTGAATGGTTCAAGATGCTCAATCTCGCACCAGAATCCTACTGGTTGACGATGAAACCAAACTGACAGAACTGCTCCGCCTAGAGCTTGAAATTGAAGGCTATGAAGTTGACATTGCAAATAATGGTGCTTCTGGACTGATCAAAGCCCGCAGCGAACCCTTCGCAGATTTGATCATCCTGGATTGGAATCTTCCTGATTTCAGTGGTATTGATATCTGCCAGCGCATCCGCTCAAGTGGAATCAAGACACCCATCCTGATGCTCACTGGCCATGACGAAGTAACTGATCGCGTCAAAGCACTAGATTCCGGCGTGGATGATTATCTTATTAAACCATTTTCAATCGAAGAACTGATGGCTCGGCTTCGGGCCATCCAACGCCGAGCAGGGGATTTTTCTGAACATAATGATAACATTCAGGGTTCAAAGACACTTAGTGCTGGCAACCTCACAATGAATGTATGCACAAGGGACGTGCATCGAGGAGAACGCCTCATCAAGCTTTCTGTCAAGGAGTTTGAGCTGCTTCATTACCTGATGCAAGGGGCCGGGAAAGTGCACAAACGTGAGGAGATCATGAACAGAGTCTGGGGAGAAGATTTCTTTGGCGACGACAACCTTCTTGATGTATACATCCGCTACTTACGTCAAAAGATTGAAGAGAAAGACCAGCCAACTCTGATCCACACAATACGAGGGGTCGGCTTCATCCTTCGCGATGAAACAAGCTGACCCCTACTCAGCAACAACGATTGCCGACTGCTTCCTCTCTGCTGCTTCCTCTCTGCTGCTTCATCACAGCTTCGGCATCGCTGCACTGCAATCGGCGAAGGGCGGCAGAGCCTGGGTGGATTTGATCAATGACAGGCCATCTGTCGACGCCTTGGCTGATCAGTACTCTTCAATCTCGATGGAGTGATTGTCGATGAAGCGAAACACTTCCTCGCGATCGAACACACTCCCAGTGGCGGATGTGCTGCGCACACAGCTGGCCCCCATGGCGCTGCCCCAGCGCATGCAGGTCTTGAGATCATGGCCCTGAAGAAGGGAAGCAATAAATCCCGAGTCGAAGGCATCGCCGGCGCCGATCCCACCTTTGTATTCGATGTCGTAGGCACCCATGCGCAGACGCGTCTCATCGCTGATCAAGTGGGCACCGGTGCCCCCCTCAGTGATCACAACTGTGTGAGCACCCGCGTCGCGGAAGATCTGAGCCTGCTCCCAGGGGTCTGAACGGGCTGTGAGCCATGCCGCTTCATCATTGTTGGGAAGAAAGACATCAGCCAGGGGTAGGAAACGGGAAACACGTTGCATGGCATGGCGATCAGCCACTTCAACCACATCAAGCAGAATCGTTGTGCCTGCCTCTCTGGCTTTCTGAAGACGTTGAATCATGGCGTCGGTTTCGAGGCCATCCAGCATGAGAAACCCGCCGATGTACACAACAGAGGCAGATTCCATCAGCCCTTCCGGAATCATCTCTGCAGTCATCACAGTGTTTGCTCCCGCGCAGGAGATCAAACGACGGTCTTCTCCTCTGACGTTGATCACAGCGGTGGCAGCTGAGGCTGCAGTTGTGGAGCGGATGACGCCCTTGGTGTTGACGCCTTGCTGCTGAAGCGTCTTGAGGATGAAGTCCGCGAAGAGGTCGTCGCCAACGCAGCCGGCAATACCAGTGTTCACGCCCAGATGGGCGAGGTCAAAGGCAGCGTTGGCAGCACAACCTCCCAGGCTGAGCTCCATTGCTTCCGTTTCGATCAGCTGCCCCTCTTTGGGAATGGATGCCACGGGATGACAGACCAGATCTGCACAAAGGAGGCCCAAACAGAGACAGTCCATCGACAGCGTGTTTGCCTGGGGCCGATCTTTCAACAGATTCAGAAGTTTTAACTGGCCAGGCAACGAAAAGGACTCAGCCACCGGGACGTTCGAGACTCTGCATCAACTGACCAATCAACAGTGAAACGGCATCCCCACTCGCCGCCGTCAACGGATTGAGATCAAGCTCACCTGGATCCATGGCAACCCAGGATTTGCCCTCAGAGCGACGAAGTTCGAAATGCAGATGGGGACCGGTGCTCAAACCAGTACTACCGACTCGACCGATCACCTCCCCCTGACGGACCTGCTGACCAGCTTTCACATAGATCTCAGAGAGATGGCCATAAAGGGTCCTGCGCAGGGGCTGCTGATGTTCGAGTTCGATCGCAATGCCATATCCCCCTGCCAGGCCACTGCTGACCACGCGTCCGGACATGGCCGCCACCACTGGCGTGCCTTCTGGTGCAGCCAGGTCCCTGCCGGCATGCATCAACCAGCGTCCAATCACCGGATGAATTCGCATGCCGAAACCACTGCTGGTGAAGGCCGAACCGATGATCGGGAACAACAGGCGGCGATCACCGTTGCCGGGAAGAGCTTGGGGCTTTGGCGTCACCGCGAACACAGAAGCGAGGCTGAAGCTGCCGCCCTCTCCGGCCAGCAAGGCTGATACAGGCACCGTCAGCGGCTGCCATGGGCGTCCACCAGGCCATGGGGAGCCCCGTTTGTGGCCACGCAATCTCAACCGAGTCAGGGCACGCCGGCTTCCTGGGGTTAAAGCAATTCCGCTGGAACATTCCTGTTTGGACAGGGCACCGCTTTTGCAGGCGGCCTGAAATTTCGACACATCAATCGGCTGCCCGATTGCACCTGTCTGCAGCTGTTGCTTCTCGAGAGGCGTGATCACCCGGTCACGCTCGAGAGCGTCCAGAGACTTGTCAAAGGACCTTGGCGGCAGTTCAGGCACAGGCAGAGCGGACTGGGACGGTCGCAATGGAGACTTATGAGTCGGAAGTGCGACTGGTGCCAGAGGGCTGGAAGGCAGTGCGACAAAAAGAGCAGCGGCAATCCAGCGCAAAACGTTCAGCCAACCGATGAATGTTGGCTGATCTTATCGATAAGTATCCAGACGATTCATTCATTGATCCCAACGTGTCCAGATCACAGATTCAGAGCCCCGCTGAAGCCTCAGGGCTCCATCGTTTCTGAGACCCAAAACCTGCCAGGGATCACCACCGCCTGGATCCGTCAATACATCTGTCCAGAGTCGCTTTTCCACCTGGGCAAGCAGCCATTCCGTTCGTCCCGCCAGATCAATGCTGCGCTCCAGGGCCCAAAGCACCTGGGCCGACCATTTCTGTGGCAGACACTGACCGGCTGCAAGCAGTTCACACAGGGCAATCCCTTCCCTGGGCACGGGATTGCAAACATTGAGGCCCAAGCCGATGCGGGCCAGCCGAACCTGATTGCCGCGATGAACAAGACGTGGCAGCACACCAGCGACCTTGCGTCCCTGCAGGATCAGATCGTTAGGCCATTTGATCCGCACCGGCAGGCCATAGCTCTCAAGTTGTTCGGAGAGTGCAAGCGCCA
>DASCPR010000233.1:0-6105 GCA_036012625.1 Prochlorococcaceae cyanobacterium Fu_MAG_50 | reverse complement strand
TCTGCATGCATCGATCAAACAACGGTTGTTATCGATCAGGAGAGCAGAACTCTGCGCTGCTGCCTTCTCGTGGGAAACAGAGTCGATCAATTACCTGTAGCTGCGGAATGCCTCCGGCGCGCTAGCGTTTACTTAGATCGGAACTGATTCCAGATCGCTTCTTTCGCAAAGGAGTTAATCAATTCAGTGTCAGGATCCGTTGAGATGATTGAGCAATTGATCAAGCTTGCGAATCACAGAATGTTGGCCTGGATTCTGGTCAGGGTTGCCCTCCCGCAGACTGAAGAGTACCTGTAGTCCAGCCGTTGATGCAGCATCACATTCTGCTTTGCTATCACTGACGAATAGCACGTCCTTGGCAGGTGCATTCATCGCAGTGCAAATTGTCCGGTAGCTTGATGATTCCTTTTTGGAACCAGTTCTTGTGTCGAACCAGTCACTAAAATGTTCGCTCAGATCTCCATCTGCAGAGTATCTGTAGAGAAGCTTCTGGGCTTTAATGCTGCCTGATGAGTATGTTGCGAGACGATAGCCCTGTCTCTTGATGGCTATTAGGGTCTCCGCTGTCTCCGGAAACAGTGATGACTGAATGACACCACTCTTGTAGCCTTCATCCCAGATTCTGCCCTGAAGATCTTTTAAGGCCGTTGACTTGCGATCTGCGTTGATCAGGTGATGTAAATAGGTGCTGATCTGGTTGACAGGGCTTGAATTCTCCTTCAGGGCCTCCTTGAGAAGGGCTTTGCTGATCGGCTCTTGATCTTGCTGCCATTCCCGCATCGCTTCACCAAGGATGGAGTCAATCTCAACATTGTTTGCATTTGATCTCAGGAAATTATTGAGCTCTGAGCTTGCATAGGGGAAGAGAACATCGCTGACAAAACTCACAGAGCAAGTTGTGCCCTCAATGTCGAGAAGTACGTGGGTTGTCATCGATTCAGGCTCTGTAGAACAAGCTCTTTCCAGGAGACTTCCAGAAGGAATTCAAGGATCTCCACATGTCGATGTGCTTCCTCCAGATCCTTGCCCCAGGCATAGAGCCCGTGACCGGCGACAAGGAGTCCGTGGGGTGCTTTCTTGATCCATGGATGGGCTGAATCCGTCAGTTCCTCCAGGCTTTGGCTGTTATCAATAATTGGCAGGGTGATTGACGTGTCATGGGTTGAGATGCCCCGCAGCCCTTTGAGCATCTCAAGGCCTTCAATGATGATCCCTCCATTTTTGCGGTGATGTCTTGATAGACAGGTCGCTGTGGGCGAATGGGTGTGCAGTACTGCACCGGCCTGCGCAGATTCCACAATCTTCAGATGCATCATCGTCTCTGCGCTGGCCCGCCCCTCACCGATAAGCACATCCCCATCGCCATCCACCTCGATCAGCCCACGGCTTGTCAGGGCGCCTTTGTTCACTCCGCTTGGAGCCATCAGCAGTTTCAGGGGATCACGGCTGATCACCACGCTGAAGTTTCCCCCCGTTCCATCGCACCAGCCCCGTTGGTGAAGCTGCTGCATGGTCTGGATCAGTGCATTGGCCGGCTCTTCCAATCCCAGTCTCTTCCTCATCAACCTCCTCTATAGAGGAGGTTGATGGCTTGTCACCACAACATTGATCAGAATCTCTGGCCTGTTCACGGCAGCATTGCACAGCTGATTGCAGCGCAGATCAGCCCAGACCCTGGCGGCCTCATCCCTCAGCTTGTCTGATTGCCATCAGTGCTCTCCCGTGTCGCTCTTTTTGGCGACTCAGTGCTGACACTTAGGGCACCAGTGGGTGCTGCGGCCGGAGATGGTCTCTCTGCGGATCTGCTCACCGCACTGCCGGCAAGGTTCCCCCCCTCGGCGGTAGACCCAGGCCTGACCTCCGTAGTTGCCATTCACACCATCAAGATCCCTGAAATCACTGAAGGTGGTTCCACCGGCACCGATGCTCAGCTTGAGCACCTCCACAAGGTTTGATTGCAGGGCTTCGAGTTGTGCTGTCTTCAGCTTTCCGGAAGGCGTCTGGGGAAGGATTCCTGCAGCGAAAAGGCTTTCATCGGCGTAGATGTTGCCGGTACCCGCCACCACCGACTGATCCAGCAGCGCCGACTTGATCGGACGCTTCGATCCCTGCAAACGGGCCTTCAGATAGTTGACATTGAACTGATTGCTGAAGGGTTCGGGGCCCAGTCTCTTCAGCCCGGTGATCACCAATTCAGTCGGAACCTCTGGTGGAACCCACCACATCTGTCCGAAGCTGCGCGTGTCGACGAAGCGAAGTTCCTGCCCCTTGGTGTTCCAGATGCGGACTCGAGTGTGTGCGCAGGGCGGATTGTCGTTTTCATGCCATTGAAATTGTCCTGTCATGCGCAGGTGCACACCCCATAAACCTGCGTCAACTTGATTGACTCCATGGAGGTGAGCCGTCAGGTACTTGCCTCGACGTTTCCACTCACCGACCCGGACACCTTCAAGGCTTCTGATGAACAGCACAGATCCTCCGGGACTGGCAATGGCCCGTTCCCTGCAGACTTCTACGTGCTCAATTTGAAAAAGCTTGAGACGGTTGGCCAATCCGCGGCGCACCGTCTCAACTTCAGGAAGTTCAGGCAAACGCCTCAGGCGGGATCAAGCTCTGATTCAGCGAAATTGTTGGTGTTATTCCCACCGTCGACACCGCAGAAAGCGGCGTAGTTCACCTTCTCGAAGCGCACTACCACTGGATAGCGGATTCCTGATGAATCAATGGAGGCCACCTTGCCAACCTCGTTGAACCAGTAGGACTCAGGTCGCTTGATGCGCACCATGTCGCCGCGGGAAATCGCCATCGCTTCGCTTTTGAAGAGATCAGCTTCAAATTTATCGCCCTGTTGCCTTTGCTTGTGCTTTACGTCACAGAATGTCGCCGCTGTTGAGGACGGGCAGCTGTGGGAAAATCCTGCCCTTCCTTGAGCTGAGCTTTGGAGAGTACCTCCGTCGTTCCCGAGCCACCATCTCTGCAGTTGGATCTTCCTGATCCAGACCGTGATGACATCAGCACCTTGGAGTTTCTTGCTCGCCTGGAGCAGGCCTGGGCCGTGTGTGATCGCTTTGATCTGCAGACGGAGATCTGGCGAGGCCGCATCCTGCGGGCTGTTCGCGACCGTGAGAAGCGAGGCGGTGAAGGGCGTGGCGCCGGATTTCTGCAGTGGCTGAGAGAGCGGGAGATCAGCAAGACCCGTGCCTATGGACTCATCCAGTTGGCGGAGTCGGCGACGGAACTTCTGGGAGAAGGGCTGTTGGAGGAAACCACTGTCAATCAGTTCTCCAAACGCGCCTTCATGGAGACAGCTCAGGCGGAGCCTGAGGTGCAGATGATGATTTCCGAGGCTGCCAATGAAGGCCAGGAGATCACCCGCAAGCAGGTTCGTCGCTTGACCGATGAATTCACAGCAGCCACCAGTCCTCTGCTGCCGGAGGAAATCCGCCAGCGCACCCAGGAGAATCTGCTCCCGCCAAGGGCCGTGGCTCCCCTGGTCAGGGAACTGGCCAAACTTCCGGAACCTCAGCAGGAGGATCTGCGCCGCTGCCTCAAGGAAGAGCCGGAACTTGATCGAATCAAGGATGTGACCAGCACTGCCCGCTGGATCAGCAAAACCTCCCAGGCCAGTGAAGCCGTAAGAGCCTTTCAGCAGGGTGAGCTGGATCTTGAAAAGGCCATGCAGGAGGCACAACGCCTCGATGCCCTCGGGCTGCTTGCCGATGCCGTCGGACAGGCCCAAGCCCTGGAGAGTTCGGTACTCAAGCTCCACACGGCCTGGCGACGACTGGGGGGGCTGCAGGAGAGGCTCTGGGTTGAAAGCGGCAGCAGCACCCCCTACCTCCGTGATGTGCTCGGTGCTCTTCAGAGTCTCAGCGGTGCAACGCTGAGGGTCTCTCTTGGCGAGCTAGCAGGCGGAAAGCGGGTCCGTCTGCAGCTTGTCGAGGAATCTCCAGATCAGCTGGAACCACCGGTGATCGCCTAGTCATCGCTGACGTGTTCCTCCGCTTTTCTTGTCGTCTAAGCGATTTGGCAAGTTGCCGATCAAAACGGCCCTGATGACACCACATCTAGAGCCGGCTATTCTTCAACCGCTATGGGTTGTGTGGCTTGGATCCACTGATGGCGGCCCTGCGCCAGCACTATGGATGGGATGGCTTCAGACCTGGGCAGCGCCCGGTCCTTGAGGCGGTTTTATCAGGTCGAGATGCTCTGGCTGTGTTGCCCACAGGTGGGGGGAAGTCGCTCTGTTATCAGTTGCCAGCCATGCTCCGTGGAGGGCTGGTGGTGGTGATTTCGCCGTTGGTTGCCCTGATGGAGGATCAGGTGCTGCAGCTGCAAAGGCGTGGGATTGCGGCTGTTTGTCTGCATGCCGGATTGGGGCCTGAGCGTTGCCGCGATGCCCTGAACCGGATCCGCGATGCGCGTCTGAATCTTCTCTATCTGGCACCTGAAAGGCTGCAGGGTGAGGCCAGCCGACAACTCCTGGCTGACGTGGCCGCCGAGGGCAGGCTGGTGGCGCTGGCGGTGGACGAAGCCCATTGCATCAGTGCCTGGGGGCATGATTTCAGGCCTGATTACCGCAGGCTTGGGCAGATCAGGAGACTTTGTCCAGGGGTGCCGGTGGTTGCGCTCAGTGCCACGGCCGCACCGCGGGTGCGGGCAGACATCATTCGACTTCTCGAGCTGCGTCGCCCCCTGGTTCAGGTGTGCTCGGCCAGGCGCGGCAACCTTCGATATGCAATGCGCCGCCGGCCTGAAGACCCTCTCCCCGAGGTGCTTGCTGCCCTCGACTGTTCCCGGGGTGCGACCCTGATCTATGCACGAACGCGGCGCTCTGTGGAACGCTGGACGGAGCGACTTCGGGCCGCTGATGTGGCGGCGATTCCCTATCACGCCGGACTTCATCACGAAGCTCGGCAACAGGCTTTGACCCATTTCCTAGATCAGGCAAGGCCGGTGCTTGTGGCCACCGTGGCCTTCGGCATGGGTGTGGATCGCAGTGATGTGGGTCTGGTGCTGCATCTCGATTTACCTGCAACACCGGAGGGCTATCTGCAGGAATCAGGTCGAGCCGGGCGGGATGGACAGCCAGCACAATGTTTGGTGTTGTTCTCGCCAGGGGATCGCAGGAGCCTGGGCTGGGCGATGCAGGCCTCCGGACGTCGGCAGACGGATGATCTTGCCGGGGGGGATCAGGCATTGAGGCATGAGCTGGCGCAGCAACAGCTGCGTCGAATGGAGGCGGTGGCAGAGGGCGAGCGATGTAGAGAGCAGGCCCTGCTGCTGTCTGTGGGGGAGTTGGGACCCCCCTGTGGGCGATGTGATCGGTGTGTTGAAACGCCACAGCGACGGGACTGGTCTGTTCAGGCGTTGGCCCTGATGGAGGTGATTGAAAACGAGAAAGGCCTGGATCTGCGCAGTATCCGCCAAAGCCTTGGGGAAACCAGGGGTCGTGCTGATGGAAATGCAAGCTGGGGTTGGCTGGCTAGAAGACTCGTTCAGGACGAACTGATCAGTGAAAGCAATGACGGGGCCCAACGCCTCTACATCAAAGAGAGTGGACGCCGCTTCCTAAGTCAGCCCTGGACCTTGGATTACGCAGCCTGATTCAGTGCTTGTCCTGATCAGTGCTTGTTGAGCCTCAGCTGAGTTTCATCTTGCAGCGGTCTTTGAGGAGGTCTTTCTCAAAGCCATCCTTAGGGGTATCCCAGGTCTTCCAGGTGCCATTCACATCGGTGGCATTCAACTGACGCGCGGCACAGTTCACGGCAACGTAAAGAGGTTGCCCAGAGCTGTTCAGAGTCGGCACCACATAGCTGCCAGCCATGGATTGCCAGTTGGCCCAGTCCACTTGCAAGGGGCCATAGCTGCGCCAATCGGCTGCCTTGGCCTTTGTCTTTGTGACTGTCTTTGTGGCGACGTTCACGGACTTCTTGCTGTTTGGCTTGGCTGTTGCCTCTGGTTTGGTTGTTGCAACAGGTTTGGCTGTCGTAACAGGCTTGGTTGTTGCAACAGCCACCTGGACGACATCCCTGATAGTCGTGGGCGCTGCAGTTGTTTTAGCCAAGGTTGCGGCGGATTCGTTCACTCTTGGGGTGATTCCCT
>DASCPR010000232.1:0-2253 GCA_036012625.1 Prochlorococcaceae cyanobacterium Fu_MAG_50 | reverse complement strand
TTCTGCAGGGGCACAGGGTGCGCTTCATCCCCGGCTGGGACTGCCATGGGCTACCGATCGAACTCAAGGTGCTGCAGACCCTCTCCCAGGAGCAGCGGCAGGGGCTGACGCCGATCAAACTGCGCAAGAAAGCGGCGGCCTATGCCCTCAAACAGGTGAACAGCCAGATGGCTGGGTTTCGCCGCTGGGGGATCTGGGCCGACTGGGAGCATCCCTACCTGACCCTTCAGAAGACCTACGAAGCCGCCCAGATCGAGGTTTTCGGGGCCATGGTCCTCAAAGGACACATCTACCGAGGCCTCAAACCCGTGCATTGGAGCCCCAGCTCCCGCACCGCTCTGGCCGAAGCCGAACTGGAATATCCCGATGGTCATATCAGCCCGAGTGTCTATGCCGCCTTCCCCGTGGTTGAGATCACGGCGGAACTCCGCAGCGCACTGAGGGAGCAGGGCCTTGATTTACCGAAAGCAAGAGCTGATCTCGGCAAACTCCTGCAGGTCGCCATCTGGACCACCACCCCCTGGACCCTGCCGGCAAACCTGGCGGTTTCCGTCAATGAGCGCCTCGACTACGCCATTGCAGCCGACAATCAGGGGCGGCTGCTGGTGGTGGCCGCAGAGCTGGTTGCGCCACTCTGCGACACCCTTGAAATCCCCCTGCAAACCAAGGCCACCGTCAAAGGATCCCTGCTGGCAGGCCTGCTCTACAGACATCCGCTGCTGGATCGCGAGAGTCCGGTTGTTATTGGTGGTGAATACATCACCACCGAGACAGGCACAGGCCTGGTTCATACAGCCCCCGGCCATGGTGTGGATGATTTCAACACAGGCCGCAAGCATGGCCTGCCGGTGCTTTGCCCGGTGGATGGGGCCGGCAACCTCACGGCGGAGGCGGGCCCTTTTGAAGGCCTCAACGTGCTCAAGGATGCCAACCCAACCATTGTTGAAGCACTGCAGAACTCAGGTGCTCTGCTCAAGGCGGAGCCCTATGAACACCGTTACCCCTACGACTGGAGAACCAAGAAACCAACCATCTTCCGGGCCACTGAACAATGGTTCGCCTCCGTGGAGGGGTTCCGGGAAGAAGCCCTCGAGGCGATCGCCAAGGTGGCCTGGCTACCCGCCTCAGGTCGCAATCGCATTGAGGCCATGGTGCGTGAACGAGGCGATTGGTGCATCTCCAGGCAACGCACCTGGGGGGTGCCGATCCCTGTCTTCTTCAACCGCAACAGTGACGAGGTTCTGCTGAACGCCGACACCATCAGTCACATTCAGGGTCTGTTTGCTGAGCATGGTTCAGACATCTGGTGGGAACGGGATGAAGCCGAGCTGCTGCCAGCGCCCTACAAGGATGAAGCCGAGCAGTGGCGCAAAGGCACCGACACCATGGACGTGTGGTTCGACTCAGGTTCAAGCTGGGCCGCAGTGGCCAGCCAGAGCGAAGGCCTCAGCTGTCCTGCGGATCTCTACCTGGAGGGTTCCGACCAACACCGGGGCTGGTTCCAGTCCTCCCTGCTCACATCCGTTGCAGTCAACGCAGAGGCTCCTTACAAGCGGGTGCTCACCCATGGCTTCGCCCTGGATGAAAAGGGGAGGAAAATGAGCAAATCCCTCGGCAATGTTGTGGATCCAGCTGTGATCATCGACGGAGGCAAGAACCAGAAGCAGGAGCCCGCGTACGGGGCCGATGTGCTGCGGCTCTGGGTGAGCTCCGTCGACTACTCAACGGATGTTCCGATCGGTGCAGGCATTCTGCGTCAATTGTCAGATGTCTATCGCAAGGTGCGAAACACCGCCCGATACCTACTGGGCAACCTCCATGACTTTGACCCTGTTCGCGATTCCGTCCCTGTAGAGCAACTTCCACTGCTGGATCGCTGGATGCTGCAACGCACAGCAGAAGTGCTTGATGAGATCACGGCAGCTTTTGAAAGCTACGAGTTCTACCGCTTCTTCCAACTTCTGCAGAGTTACTGCGTCGTTGATCTGTCGAACTTCTACCTCGACATCGCCAAGGACAGGCTCTATGTGAGTGCCCCATCAGAGCGGCGACGGCGCAGTTGCCAGACGGTGATGTCACTGATCGTTGAACGCCTGGCAGGAGCCATCGCCCCAGTGCTCTGCCACATGGCAGAGGACATCTGGCAGAACCTTCCCTACCCAGTCACAGAACGCTCCGTGTTTGAACGGGGCTGGCCGACCATTCCAGCCACCTGGAGGGATCCATCACTGATGCTGCCGATTGATCAGTTGC